>DLNA01000026.1 GCA_002476865.1 Patescibacteria group bacterium UBA7522
AATTGCCTTTTTATTTTATTTCTTTCGGTCGCTTTTTTTGTGGCTTTTTTACTAACAACAAAACCGATCCGGGTTTTTTGTGTCCGATTAGTCATATAGTTTACCGTGAAAAAACGGCTCGAAAAAAAGGATCCCTTTGAATAGATCCTTTTGTAATCTCCGGCGCTGCGGACTCTTTTATCTTTTGAAAGCATTTTTTAATTTAGGGTTTTGGTTAGTTTTTTTCGGCCCTTAACTCTTCTTTCGGCTAAAATTTTTCTACCGGAAGTAGTCGCCATTCTTTTAAGAAAGCCGTGCTTTTTTGCTGATCTTCGTTTTTTGGGTTGATATGTTCTTTTCATTGACCTAGGAATAATACCCTAATTTTATAAAAAAATCAACGCCCAGATTAAAAATGCCCCTTTATCCTTTAAATTTTTATTTAAAATAATCTTATTTGGTGGATAAGTGGCCAGCTAATAAAAACACTTGTGGAAAAAATAGAAAAGCCACTATAATAGTAGATATTGTGATTGGGGGCTCAAAGGAGGAAAGTGGACACGTCTAGTGCCTGGCAAACCGTTTTGGGGGAACTAGAGGTTGGTCTTTCGAAGGCCAATTTTACGACTTGGTTTAAAAATACCAAGCTTCTTGGCATTACAGACGGTGATATTGTTATTGGCGTTCCAAATATATTTACAAAAGAGTGGTTGGAAAACAAATACCACAAACAGATATCAGAAGCACTTCATAAAGTTATTCCTGAGATAAAATCTATTAGCTATCAAGTTGGCACGGTCGCTCCAAAAGAGGAGATTATCAAGGAAGAGGATAGCGGCTTAATAATCGAGGGGGAGGTTTGTTCCGAGGACGTTCCAGTCGATGGCAGATTTATCCTAAAATACACGTTTGATACTTTTGTTGTGGGGGACACCACCAAGTTGGCCTTTGCCGCCGCACAGGCAGTAGCCAAAAATCCCGGCGAGGTATACAACCCACTCTTTATTTACGGTGGCGTCGGACTTGGAAAAACTCACCTTATGCAGGCCATCGGAAACGAAATTACAAAGAAAGATCCGAAGAAAAAAATAGAATATATCTCTAGCGAAAAGTTTACCTCCGAATTTATCGCTTCTTTAAACAAACAATCAAACAATTTTAAGGATAAATACCGAGGAGTTGACGTTCTTTTGGTTGATGATATGCAATTTTTGGCGGGCAAAGAACAAACTCAGGTTGAGTTTTTTCACACTTTTAACGCACTGCATCAGGCCGGAAAACAGATTGTTATTGCGTCCGATCGTCCTCCAAAGTCAATCCCAACCCTAGAGGAGCGACTTCGCTCAAGGTTTGAGTGGGGTTTAATTGTAGATATCCAAGCCCCAGACCTTGAGACCAGAATCGCTATTTTGGATAAAAAATCTAAAGCAAAAGGATTTCACATCCCACTTGAAGCGTTGGATTATATCGCAAAACAAATTCCGAACAATGTTAGGGAGCTGGAAGGCGCCTTAAACAGAATATGTGCTTATTGTGAACTTAATAATATGGAACCGAGCTTAAAGAATGTTTCTAATATATTAGGTGGACTTTTAGCGGGCACAAAAAGAAGGACCTTAAACCCCAAAACAGTTATTGAAAAAACGGCTGACTTTTTTGATATTGGCGCCGACGAAATAACCGGCTCAAAAAGAGATAAGGAGATTGTTTTACCAAGACAGGTTGCTATGTATTTAATGAGAGAAGAGCTTCATCTTTCTTATCCAAAAATTGCAAAAGAGATTGGAAGAAAAGATCATACTACTATTATGCATGGGGTTGAAAAAATAGAGAAAGAGATGGATATGAATGAACGATTAAGACAAGAGATTAATTTGATTAAAGAGAGGTTATATATGTAATCTCTTATAAATTTGTTCTTAATTGTGTATATCTGTGGAAAAGTTGGGTAATTTCTGTGGAAAATAAGTATTATCTGGGTATAACTTAAGAAGATATAATTAAAAACAGAGATTAATACACATTAAATCTATCTCTAAGCTTCAGCCAATTCACAACTAAAACACTTTTTATAATAAAAATATAATCGCTTTATAAAGTCAAAAAAATAACTTATCCCAGTTTTACACAAAAACTATAAATATAATAACTAATTAAATAAATAAGAAATTAATAATTAAGGAGTGGAAAAATGAAAATATCTTGTCTTCAAGAGAATTTAGCAAAAGGACTGTCGGTTGTTTCTAGGTTAGTGTCTTCTAGAGGAACATTAGAGATACTTTCTCATATTTTATTATCAACCGAAAATGGCCGTTTAAAACTTTCGGCTACAAATTTAGAGATTGGAGTGAATTATAAAGTCGGAGGAAAGGTTGAAGAAGAAGGTTCGGTTACAGTTCCAGCACGTTTATTTAATGAACTTATAACACAATTACCAGAAGGAAAAATTAATTTAGAGACAGATAAAAACAATCTTTTGGTAAAATCGGGTAATTACGAATCAAAGATTAATGGTCTTTCATCTGATGATTTTCCTTTAATACCAAAAAATAAAAATAAAAAATCATTTACAATTAGCTCTTCTGAATTTAAAGATGCTATTAATATTGTCTCTTTTTCTTCTGCTTTAGATGAAGCAAGACCGGTTTTGGCTGGAGTTCTGTTTTCTATTAAAAAAGATAAATTAACCCTTGCGGCTACAGATAGCTATCGATTAGCGGAAAAGGTTATAAATATTAGTGGTGGTGAAAAAGACACTGAAGCAATTGTTCCAACAAGAAGTTTATTAGAGCTCTCCAGGGTAATAGGAGATAGCGACAGAGAAATATCTGTTTTTATTGATGAAAATCAAATAATGTTCGAAAATGACGATTTTGAGTTTACGTCAAGATTGGTTGAAGGAAAGTTCCCTGATTATAAACAGATAATACCAATAGAGTCAGAAACAAAAGCAAAAGTGAGTGTTTCGAATTTCTTAAAAATAATAAAAGTTGCGGCACTTTTTTCTGGCGAAACAGCCGGTAGTATTAACTTAAAAGTAAGTTCTAAAGGCAAAATAAACGCCGAATCTTCATCTTCTCAATATGGTGACTCTAGCGCTTCTTGCGAAGCGGTTGTTGAGGGCAAAGATATTGAGATTGTTTTTAACTCAAAATATATCATTGATGTTTTAAATAATCTTAGCGGAAAAGATATTGAAATTAGCTTCACCGATAAGCTTAACCCGGGTGTTTTAAAGGTTTCTGGAGATAAGAGCTATGTTTATGTTATTATGCCGCTTCGTGCTTAGAAAAAGGTAAAAAATTGCAGATAAAAAAAATTTCTCTTTATAATTTTAGAAATTGGGAGGATCGATCTTTTAATCTCTCTTCTCGGGTTTTAATTTACGGTCCAAACGCCAGGGGTAAAACAAATATATTAGAATCAATATATTTAGCCGCAACAACAAGATCCTTTCGGGGACGCGAAGCGGAGATAATTAAAAAGGGAAAAGATTTTATGCGCCTAGAGGCGATTCTTGAAAAAGATGGAGACGTTGATATTGAGATAGTTTTTAAAAAAATCGATCGAATCGAAAAAGAGTTTAAAATCATGGGACAAAAAAGACCAACAATTGATTTTGTCGGAGAATTTTCTTCTGTGGTTTTTTCCCCAGATGATATTAATCTAATATCTGGTGCCCCGGCCGATAAAAGACGCTATCTCTCTTTTACTATAGGCCAAAAAGATAAGGAATATCTTTATGACCTTTTAAATTATAAAAAAATACTAAGACAAAGAAACGAACTTTTAAGGAAAGCCGATCTGGGAACTATTAAAGAAGAGATTGATATTTGGGATAAATCTCTCTCTGATTTTGGAGAAAAGATTATAAGAAAAAGAAAAGAACTCGAGAAATTTATTAACGAAAGAATTAATAATTATTATAAAAAGCTTTCCGGAGAAGAGAGTTTGGTTAAATTCGAATATTTGCCGGCGTCTTTTTTAGGTAGTTTTTACGACGATCTTTTAAGATTTAGAGGGAGAGATATAAGAGAAAGAACAACAACGACCGGGCCTCATCGAGACAGCTGGGACGTTTTAATGGACGGAGAGCCGGCCGAGGGCTATGCCTCGCGCGGCGAATACAGAACGCTTATATTGGCTCTCAAGCTCTGTGAGAGAGATTATTTTTTGGCCCGAGACGGTATTGCTCCGGTTGTTCTTTTAGATGATGTTTTCAGTGAATTAGACGAGGATCGTAGGCGCTATTTAGTGGAGGCCTTTGGTGACTCTCAACTTATTATTACCACTACCGACCTAGATCATCTTAATGAATCTTTGCGCGAAGAATTTCAACTAATCGGCATAGACGCTCTACAGCCACAGCTTAATTTTGAATGACGAATTTTGAGTTTTTGATTAAATAATAATTTTCTAATTGTTTAATAAATTCATTAATTAGATAATTGAATCGAAACTAGAAATTAATATTCAAAAATTGATATTTCATTTAAAATTTCAAATTAAGAATTGGAGAGTAGCGAATACATGGGCAATTTAGGCAATATTCTAAAAGAGCGTATTAGAGCGATTGGAGCCGAGCGTCAGGTTGAGGCGGCCGGGATTGTTGAGGCGGCCACCAAAGAGATCGCAAAATACATCCCCAGGGAAGATTTTGAGGTGATCTCTTTTAATCGAGGGGTACTAAAAGTAGGCGTCTCTTCTTCTTCTGTTTCAAGTGAGATAAATTTTAATAAAGAGAAAATAAAAAAAGAAATA
>DLNA01000004.1 GCA_002476865.1 Patescibacteria group bacterium UBA7522
GGTTATTTTAAAAGCAATGTTGCAACAACAATATCCAAGTATGTAGCACTGGGTATAGCAGTCGCTGTTTTGGGGTTTTTTGTTGCCAGAGGCATCGGCAATTTATTTGGGGATTTTTTGACTTATATTTATGCGCCAGCTTTTATAGTATCCGGTTTAATAATTTCGGCCTTTGGAATTTTTATGCCGGCAAGAACTGAAAAGGGTGTTTTAGCTAAAGAGAAGTCACTCGGCTTAAAAGAATATATGAGGGTCGCCGAATCGGATAGATTAAAATTTCATAATGCTCCTTCAAAAACACCGGAAAAATTCGAAGAGCTTTTGCCTTATGCAATGGTTTTAGGCGTAGAAAAAGAATGGGCAAAACAGTTTGAGGGAGTTTATCAGGGTTCCCCTGGCTGGTATGAGGATTCTACTGGTAATATTTTTGTGCCACTTGTTTTGATAAATAATTTAAATAGCTTTAACTCAGTCGCTGCAATAAATCTTTATACCGCTCCAAGTAGTTCGGGGTCTGGCTTTAGTGGGGGCGGTTTTTCTGGTGGTGGCTTTGGCGGAGGCGGCGGCGGAAGCTGGTAGTATTTTATTGATTATGATTTTAGTTCAGTGTACTATGGGATTGGTGTTTTGTTGTTTTTGTTTCCAATTTAATGTTTGAATAAAAATGAAGTATAAAAAAGAAGGATTGAAGAATGAAGAAAAAGCTTTACAGATCAAAAAAGGATAAAATAGTTGCGGGCGTTTGCGGAGGGCTAGCTGATTATTTTGATTTAGATCCAATTATTATTAGAATTATTTTTGTAATTTTAGCTATTTGGGGCGGCTCGGGGGTAATGCTTTATATCGTTTTAGCTATTATTGTCCCCGAAGAACCAAGGAGTAAAGAAAAAATCAAAGAAGCATCATCTAAAAAAACAGAGGAAATAATAGAAGAAAATATCGAAAATTTTGGAAAAGAAGTTGAAACTTTAGCAAAAAAACACTCGGGAACAGGAGAATTTTTCTTTGGCTTGGTTTTGCTTTTTTTAGGAATATCTTTGCTGATTAATAATTTTTTTCCTATATTTAATTTTTTTAAACTTTGGCCGGTCGTTCTAATATTTTTAGCTTTTGCTGTTTTGTTTAAGGGAGCGAAGGGGTCAAAATGAAATTTTTTTGGTCGCTTTTGCTCTTAACCCTTGGAGTGATTTTCTTGGGAGCAGAGCTTAATTTTTGGGGTTATGACAAGATTCGAGAACTTTGGCAGTTCTGGCCGTTAATTTTTATTTTTGCCGGACTAGAGATTATTACTAAAAAAATAAAATATGGTTGGATAATTATGCTTTTAACGTTTTTTATTTCAGGCACTTTTGTTTATGGTGTTGTTTTTGATGTTGGAAACTTTATTGGGCTCAATCTTTCTTATAGTCAAAGGGAAAATTTAACTAGAGATGACATTTTAGTAAAGAATCGGTCAGGAATTGGGGAGCAGGAAGTAAAAATAGAAGTTGGGGCATCTAATCTAAAAGTTTTTGATGTCACAGAGGAGTTAATAAGTGGACATTCTGAGTCAAACTTTGCAGCTCCAAAAATAGAAAGTTCTCTCGAGGGCGATATTTTAAAAACCAAAATATCCATGGATTCAGATAAAAAATATTGGTTTAGCCCTTTAAATTTTAAGAAAAACTTATCCCTTTCTTTTAATAGGATTTTACCATTAAAATTGGATATTCATACCGGTGCCTCAAACATTGATATTGATCTTTCGCAGTATATTTTGAGGGGTCTTGATATCGAAACGGGTGCCTCTAGTATTAATGTAATAATTGGCGAAAAGATTGAAAATAAATCTAGGATTTGGCTAAAAAGCGGAGTTTCCTCTGTTAAAATGAAAATTCCAGAGAACGTAAACATTATTGTTGATCACAATTTGGCTCTTTCAAATATAAATATTCCTCAGAATTTAGAAGGGAATGAAAAAACCATTTATCTCAAAGTGGAATCGGCCCTAACCTCAATCGAAATAACAAGAAATTAAATCAGATTTGTTGGGTTTATGTCTACGATCCAATCGTTTGTTAGAATTTTTTTTAATTTTTGATTAATCTTGAGAATATTTTTCTCTGCTAGTTTTGGATTTTCTAATTCTTGATCTATCTTAATAATAATTTGCCAATTGTAATAACCCAGGCGACGATAGATAAAAGACCGAACGGGGCCTATTATGACCACGCCTTCTGTTTTTATGTTATTTTCGAGAATATTTTTTAATTCTTCGGATTTTTTTATTGCGACCCCCTCATCTTTGTGCCTAAAAGAGAGTTTAATAAAATTAGAGAAGGGGGGGTAACCATACTTTTTTCTGGAGATGATCTCTTCTTCATAAAAACCTTTATAGTCATGTTTTTGAGCGTGTTTTACAGCGTAATTTTCAGGACTATAGGTCTGTATAACAACTTTTCCCGGATGAAAACCCCTACCTGTTCTGCCCGCGACCTGGGTAAGAAGAGAAAATGTTTTCTCGGCGCTTCTAAAATCGGGTAAGTTCAGGGTCGTGTCAGCTGCAATTACGCCAACCAAATTAATATTCGGAAGATCCCACCCTTTTGCAATCATTTGAGTTCCTACTAAAATATCAAAATTTTTGTTTTTAAAGTCATTATAAATTAATTCATGAGAACCACGTTTTTTGGTTGAATCTTGGTCTGCTCTTAAAATTTTTGCTTTTGGAAAAAAATTTTTGGCTTCAATCTCGACCTTTTGTGTCCCAAGGCCAAAATATTTAAATGCGTAGGAGTTACAGAGTGGGCATTTTAGGGTTATTCTTTTCTTAAAGTTGCAGTGATGGCAGCTGAGTTTTTGTTCGTAAATACTCGACCCGTCTTGATCTTGAGTTGTTATATTCGTTTTTTTTTGATAAAGGTGATGGGTAAGTGGAATATCACAGTTTGGGCACTTTTCTACGTAACCGCAATCTCGACAGACCACAAACGTAGAAGAGCCCCTTCGGTTTACAAATAATACCACCTGTTTTTTTTCGTTTAAGGTTTTTTGGATTGAATCAAGGAGTAGATCTGAAAAGATGCTTTTATTGCCCTTTCTAAATTCTTCTCGCATGTCGATCAAATCAACGGGGGGCATTGATTTTTGAACAATTCTATTATTCATTTCGTGAAGTTTATAGTTATTATTTTGCGATTTATAAAATGTCTCAACTCTTGGGGTAGCCGTACCTAAAACCAGTTTTGCTCCGGTTAGCTCTGTTAGCCATTCGGCTACTTTTTGGGTTTCATACTTGGGGTTTTTGTCCTGCTTGTAACTTGTTTCGTGTTCCTCGTCTACAATAATGTATTTAAGGTTATTTACCGGCATAAAAATAGCGCTTCTGGCACCCAAAATAACTCTTTTTTTGCCATTTCTAATCTCTTCCCAGGTTTGATATTTTTCTGTCTCTTTAAGCTGAGAGTGCCAAATCGAAATCATGCCTGGAAACCTGGATTCAAATCGAGACATTGTTTGCGGTGTAAGAGATATCTCTGGAACTAAAACTATTGAGCCGCCATTCTCTACTAGTGTCTTTTTGACTAATTTTAAATAAATTTCGGTTTTTCCCGAACCGGTAACGCCATGTATCAGGTGCTTCGAGGATGGCCTTGATGCTTCGATTTCGGAGATAATTTTTGTTTGATATTCGTTTGGCTTAATAGTTTTTTCTTTTAAAGTTCTTTTGGTAGGAGGGGTATTTTTAGAGGAAATTTTTCGGCGCTTCTTTCCGAGCATAAACGGCAAAAACGCGTTGATGGTTTCTCCTAGTGAGCAAAGGTAATAGTCAGATATTTTTTGAGCAAGCATAATTTGATTCTCGTTTAATACCGGTTCTGGGGTTTGTTTTTTTTCGATGGCCCTAGTCTTGAATTTTGGTTTTTGGACTTTTTTAGTAACGAGGCCACGGACTACTCGATTTTT
>DLNA01000023.1:0-4476 GCA_002476865.1 Patescibacteria group bacterium UBA7522
AATCTCATTTCCTGGTTTTAAATATTTTTTTGCAAACATACTTAATTTTTTGTCGGGAATATTTTCGTTTTCACTTGTTATTAGATTGGGCTTATCGTCATAAAAACCAATCATTACGCACCCGTTTCTGTCTAATTTTCGATAATTCTCACCCGTAGCATCAAGGTAAAGTTTTATCGTTTCCCAAGTTTTATCATCGGCACAATCAATTCTTCCGCTTTTTTCGTTAATAATGTAAGGGTTTGGATAAATAAAATCAGCTACTTTTGCCAGAGCCCCAATAGTTCTAATGTTTGGCGTGATAAAAACAAACTCAATCTTGGTTTTAAATCTAATAATATTCTCTAAGAAAACACGATGACTCAAGATTAAGTGCATTTTTTTCATAAATCCAAGACCCTGATAATCTGGGTCAACGGCCGTTAATCCAAATGAATAAACGTATCTACCATCAATCCGAATTTTTTTAATCGGTGCGACACCAATTAACTCATCATTTTTCGATCGAAGAATCATTAAGTATTTAGAATGAATAATACTACTTTCTAGATATTTTTTAGGAAATTTTCCCCACGATCTTTCAACCAATTTAGAAACTTCTATTAAAAATTTCGCCCGACTTTTAAAAGGGATCTCCCGCTCTGGATTTTTAATTATTTCGGCAAAAAAAACCTCACTATCAGCCGACTTAACAACTTTTAGTTTTTTAACTTTACTGTTTTTTGAATATCGCTTCATTAAAGATTAAAAAATAAATCTTTTCCTCAAAATAATTTCAATTAAATAACTTCTTTACAATAATACCACAAAAACTTAATTTTTAATTCTTAGCATCAAAGCGGTTTTCTTCAATAATACAAAACCCTAATCTGATTCATATAAAGTTGGAGAGTACTTTTCTAAATCTTAAACTGTACTAAATCACAAAAGACAGATTAATCAAAAACCAAAGAACGTTTAGTCCTTAAAAGATAAGAATTATTGATAAATTTTTTCAATTTCCTCCGCATAAACCTCTTCGATCTTCTGGCGACGGAGCTTTAACGTGGGGGTGAGCATTCCGTTTTCAACCGTAAATGGCTTTTTAATAATTATGAATTTTCTTACCTGCTCATATGAAGCAACCTGATTATTAAGAAATCTATCAAGCTCTTTTTTTATTTCTTCTTCTAATTTTTTTTTATCAAGTCCTTTAACCTTTTCCTTTTCTGGCATTATTAAAGCTCCAACGTGCTTTTTTTCATCGCCAAAAACAAAGGCCTGATTTATAAGTGGCGACATCTGCATCATCTCTTCTAAGTGAGCCGGACCAATATTTTTACCTGTTGAAAGGACAATGATCTCTTTTTTTCTTTTATCAAATTTTAGATAACCATCCCTATCTTCGCTAACTAAATCACCCGTTTTAAGCCATCCGCCACTCGTAAGGGCTTCTTTTGTTTTTTGGGGCTGTTTATAGTAACCTCCAAAGACACTTGGACCTTTTACATAAAGCTCGCCTTTTTCAATTTTGTACTGGACACTCGGTAAAACTTTCCCAATAGTGCCATATTTACGATTTTTTACTGAGTTTGTCGAAATAATCGGCGATGTTTCGGTAAGGCCATAGCCCTCTAAAACCGGTATCGAAAGAGCATCAAAGAATTCGCCTATCTCTTGTTGTAAACTAGCCGCTCCCGAAACAAAAAAACGAACTTTGCCACCAAAGGCCTTTTTTATCTTTTTAAAAACAATCAGGTTGGCTATTTGATAAAGTAAAGTGCCTCTCTCCATCTTTTTCCCAATATCAAAAGCAATTTTAAAAAGAACCTTTTTAATTGCTGACTTTTCGGCTTTTTCTTTAACAGCCAGATAAATTTTTTCATAAAGACGTGGTACGGCAATAATAATGGTCGGTTTCTCGGCTTGAGCTACTTCAGAAATCTTGGTTGGATCAAGAACATAACCAATAGTGGCTCCGCAAAGAAGCGGGATATAGTAGCCGACTGTCCGCTCGAATACATGAGAAAGAGGTAAAACTGAAAGAAACTTATCTTTATGAGTTACCTCGACCCAAGAAAGAACATCCGAGATATTAGTAATAAAATTCTCATTTGTCAGCTCTACCCCCTTAAATTGGCCCGTTGTTCCGGAGGTATAAATTATAGTAATTACTTTTTTGGGATTGGGATTAACCGGATCAATCTTCGGTTCGTAATTATTATCAAAAACTTCTTTTTTGAACAAAAACATTTTGTCGTATTCAAGCATTGGGTCATCCTCGGCAATGTCGGTATCAAAATAGCCAAGGAAAGAGCCGTACTTACCTAAAACTTCAATCTCCAAAACTTTTGTTAACTGATCTGCATTCGAGACAAAAATAACCCTCGGTTCAATTTCATCAGCGATTGTCTTAATCTGAGCCGCCGAAAGAACGTTGTGGATCGGAACCAAAATTGCCCCTAAAAGTTGTGACGCCAGATCACAAACAACCCATTCCGGTCGATTTTCCGAAACAAGTAAAATTCTATCTCCCGATTTTACGCCTTTGCTTTTTAAAGTACGAGCCAGTTTTTGTGACTGGCGATAAAGTTCTGCGTAAGTCAATGTTTCGTAATGATGTCCCTTTTTATAAATAAGGGCATCCTTTTCCGGATGCGCCCCAACAACTTCAATAAAAGAATCTATGATGGTATTTTTCATCGTACCATTATTATAACAAAACTAAATATCTATACCAAAAAAATCAACCGCTTTATAAAAAATACTTTTCTTCGCCTGCTCCGAAAGAAAGGCATGATAGATGTTATTATGATAAAAAATTTCTTTTCTTTTAGATCCAACGGCATCGTAAAATTTTTGAGCCGAGTCCTTGGTTACAAGTGAGCTTTTTTCGGACTGAATAAAGAGTGTGTCACATTTAACCTTTTTTAAAAAACCTTGTTTATTTTCCAAAAAATCAATAATCTCAGCAATATTTTTTAACGGCATTCTGTCTAAAACTCCCTGCCCAAAAACAACCTCCTTATCCGGATGAGTAACTCTTTTTAAGTATTGTTTTTTCCAATATTTAAAGCCCAAAAGTTGAGCAAACGGAATCGCCACTCGGGTTATATACTGATTTTTGATTCTCATTGGAGATTCAATTGTAACAATCCCCTTTATTTTATCAGGGTACTTTGCAGCAAGCTTTAGGGCAAGATTGCCTCCGAGCGAGATTCCAACAACATAAATATCTTTGACCTCTTTGGACATTTCTAGAATTTCCTTCTCAATAGAACGATACCAATCGTTTGGATTTGTTTTAGCGAGCTCTTCCCAGCCAGCACCGTGACCTGGAAGCAAAATACCTTTAGTAGAAATATCATGCTCTGCCAAAAACTTTGCGAAACCGTTAACACGGCACAAAGAATCAGTAAAGCCGTGAATAAAAAATATTCCCCTTTCGCCTTTTTTATAATAAAAAGGTCTAGCATCTTTCGGTATTTTGAAAATATTTATAAAATCTTTTGTTGCGGTATTCATTTGAATAAAAACGGAAAGTCCATATGCTTGAACTTTCCACCTCTTGCGTTATTATAGCATATAGAGGAGAAAATATGGCAATAAAAATACTTTTAGCGGAAGACGACATTCAACTTATTGATATGTATCGACGCAAATTTGAGCTTGAGGGGTTTGACGTTAGGTTTGCCGAAGATGGCCAACAGGCGCTAGATATTTTGGCCGATTGGAAACCAGATGTAGCCCTAATAGATATTATGATGCCAAGGGTAAATGGATTAGACGTACTAAAATATATTAAAGACAGAAAAGATTACTCCGAAGTTCTAACCATAATGCTTACCAACCTGGGTAACGAATCAACCGCTGAAGAGATATATAAACTTGGCGCCACCGAATACATTGTTAAAGCCGATATGACCCCACTTGAGGTCTCTGAAAAAGTTAAAGAGCTGATTAAATACTATAAAAAGAAGGCCTAAGGCCTTCTTTTTAATTTACAATTTATAATTTGAAATTTTTAGTAAAATCTTAATTTTAAATTTAAAATTAGTGCTTCATTTAGAATTTAAAAATTCAAACTTTAAATTAAAGAATAAATAAAGTTTATTCCGAAAGAGCTTTTTCTATGGCTGATTTTAATACGTCCGCTTTTACGTAACCGCCTACTCGATCAACCTCTTTTCCATCTTTAAAGATTATCGTTTCGGGAGTTCCTTCAATATTAAGCTCTGAGATCTTACTTTGATCGGTTGTAACATCAAATTTGCCAAAGATTACTCTATCCTTAAAGGCGTTAAAGGCATCCGCAAACTCGGGAACATATTTAATACAATATGAACAGGTTGGGGCATAATAATCAACAACAACCAGCCCCTTTGAATTGGTGACTATCTGGTCGTAATTATCCTTGGTTATTCCTCTCATACCCTCTGAAAGATCGCCGGCCTCTGTGGCCGCCTTATACTCAGCTGGCTTATTTGATGTTTCGTC
>DLNA01000023.1:4660-24076 GCA_002476865.1 Patescibacteria group bacterium UBA7522
ATTGTGTTCTTTTTCATAACTCACCTCAATTTAATGTTTTTTTATTATATCAAATATATTCATTATCGCTAAGAAAAAATTGATATGATTGAAAATTTAGCGATTTTGAGTTAAAATCAGTAAGCCAACAGGTCTATTCTGGATATAGCTTATTTTTCTTTTCATTTTTGCCATCCAAAATAAAAAGTGAAAATTAAAAATTGAATAATGAAAAGTGTAAGCCAATGTTTTAACACAATAATTTCGGGGTGTAGCACAGTTGGCTAGTGCGCGCGGTTTGGGACCGCGAGGTCGAAGGTTCGAGTCCTTTCACCCCGACCAGCTTAAGCAAAGCTTGAGAATTGATAGTTTTAAATTTGAAATTATTGATTTCAATTCAAATTTAAAAATGTAAATTAAAAATTCAAGAAGCGTGTTCGCTTCGCTCACGCGGGTATCGTATAGTGGCTATTATGTCAGCCTTCCAAGCTGAAGACAGGGGTTCAACTCCCCTTACCCGCTCCAAGATTTCTTTGCAACTGATTTGCAAGTTAAAATTTCTGAGTTTCGAATCAATCATAAATTATGGCTCAAATAGAAACTCGAAATTCAAAACTAAAAAATAAATTCACGTAGAGAATTTTGCCCCGGTAGCTCAATTGGATAGAGCGTCTGGCTTCGGACCAGAAGGTTATGGGTTCAAGTCCTATCCGGGGTACCAGCTCGCTTTAGCGAGAATTCTAGATTTAAAATTTTAAAATTAAAAATTATTTAAGATTTTAGAATTTAGAAATTAAAACCACAAAGCGCTTTCGCTTTGTCTATATGGTGGCCGTAGCTCAATCGGTAGAGCATCAGCTTGTGGCGCTGGCGGTTGCGGGTTCAAGTCCCGTCGGCCACCCCATATAAAAAAGACCCTCGTTTTGGTTGGGTCTTTTTTAATTTTTAAAAAATTACTTCTTTTTTTCTTTTCCAATAAAAAGATAATATATTAGCTCCAAAGTTCCCAATGTATTTGTTAAAAGCAACACGATAAACCAAACTTTATCTTTTCTTTGGGCAGCTTTCCAAAGCGCCAAGCCCTCCCAGATTAAACTCCAAATAATAAAAACTGTAAGAGTTAAAACTCCCCAACCAGATTCTAAAAAATTAATAATATCTTGCTCTGTCATTTTTATTTATCTCTTCTGTTTTTGTCTGTCTTAGATAAAAGGTAAATAAAAGCTCCCAAAAAAACCAAAAAAAGTCCAGTGCCAATCGGTGATCCCCAACCAAAAAGTGCATACCATACTTCCATATTCAAGTTTCTCCCTTCTAAATTAAACCTTAAGACCTTCTATCTGTTTTCTCTTCTCGTCAACAGCAACTATCTTTGCTTCGATAATGGCCCTCTCTTTATCTTTAGAGTTTTCTGCATCAGTTCTAATGGTATAGGCCTCAACCCTTTTTTGCTCTGCTTCGGCTGCTAACCGATCGGCCTCTTCAATCTTTTTTTCAAATTCTCTTTGGACGCTTTCTAGCTCCCTAGAGTATTCAGCGCTCATATCGTCAAGGTCTTTGATCATTTCTTTAAATAGCTCAGCAGCCGATTCTTTCTTTGCTTCAAATCTCTGCTCCGGATCTTCTGTCTGAGATTGCTCCGCAATTGGATTTTTCCCTTCCCAGTCCCTTTGAATCTCTGCTGTTCTTCGATCGAACTCCGGGTCCGCTTTTTCAATTGGATCTACGTAGCGCTCAATTTCAGAAGCGCCATTATCACGAACCTCTTTAACCATTTCTTCTGGTACCGTGTCGGGAATTTTTACCGTCTCGGGATCCGGCAATGGTTCTTCTTTTGTTTGTTCTATCGAAGTAAAAGCAGAATCACCCATAGAAGCACTTGGAGCTGAAATTAACCCTTCTGCTTGATCGCGACTCTCTAGTTCGGTTTGACCTGTAACAATTTGGGGAGAATCGGAAACACCCTCCATTGTATTGCCACCAGATTTAACTTCAATTTTTGATTCTGTTGGTTTTGTCCAAAGACCCTCTGAACCGCCTGGCAAACCTCCGGAAGGCATCGTTTCTGATGAATCTGCCTCGCTTTTAAGAAGCTGCTCTAGTTCAGCGCTATGATTAGAAACCTCGCTAGATTCTAACGATTGGTTTGCTGTTGGATTTATTCCGTCTATAGTCATCTTTCCCCCATTACTAGAATTATTTTATAACAAAAAATATATACGAACAAGGAATTTTTTGTTATAATCAGAACGCTCGCAAGGATCGCTTTAAATTAAGATTTGAAATTTAAAATTTGAAATAAATAATCAATCTAGGGTTCATGATTGAATGATTAGAATTTTATTTCAAATTGTAAATTGAAAATTTTTCATTAAGACGTCTGCCCCCGTAGCTCAGCGGATAGAGCAGTGGTTTTCTAAACCATTGGCCGCAGGTTCGAGTCCTGCCGGGGGTACCAAACTACGTCCGATGATTATCGGACTAAGCTTGGCAAGTCAGCTTTTGGTTTTACCAAAAGAACTCTTAAATTTAAAATTTTAAAATTAAAAAATTATTTAGGATTTTAGAATTTAAAATTAACATCAATTTCGTTGCCGTGGGCCCGTAGCTCAGTTGGTAGAGCAGTTGCCTCTTAAGCAATTGGTCGTGCGTTCGAGTCGCACCGGGCTCACCAAGGTTGCGTAGCAACCGGATTACAAATCACAATTTATGATTTTTGAATCAAGCTATATTTTTAGATTCAAGAATAATACTAGGAACAACAAGAAGTTTATTCGTTTTCGGCGGGAGTCGCGCCGGGCTCACCAACTTAAAAATCACCCAAGGGGTGATTTTTAAGTTTCGAATTATGATTTTTTAGCTTTGAATTAATTAATACTTACTAATCCGTTACAATGGTCGTAAGGCAACGCCGAAGGTCAGCATTCGAAATTAAAAACTTAAAATTAAAAGGATCCTAACTCTTATTTTTTATCGAACGTTTTCTTTCAAGCCCTTTCCAGCTCTAAATCTTGGAATTTTCATATCCGGTATAGTAATGTCTTTCCCGGTTTGAGGGTCACGACCATGACGTTTTGCTATCTTTCCTAAATAAAATGTTCCAAATGAAGTTATCGAAACCTTGCTGTTTTTCTTTATCTCTTCGGTAACAATTTTTACCATTTCCGATATCAATTTCTCTACTTCTTTTTTGGGGCTGTTAGTTCTGCTTGCTAACTCTGATATTAATTCTCTTTTTGTCATTTTTACTCCTAACCGCTCGTTTTGAAAATAATTCGAGCTAAAGTTCTACTACTTCAAGGGTAGAGCAAACTTTAGTTATTAATACAATCGCAGAAAATATTATGAATAATTATTTTAGCTTTATCAAGGATTATTTTAAGTTTTATCAATCCTTTTAATCTTAACAACATTGCCACCATCCTCAACGGTTATTAAAACGGAATTAAAAACGCCCACCCCCTGGTCTTCAACTTCAAATTTTCCACCAGTTCCATTTAAAAACCTTTCAACAATGATATCTTTCTTGACCCCCAAAACAGAGTTAGCCGGACCTGTCATGCCAACGTCAGAGATAAAAGCCGTGCCGTTTGGTAATATTTTTGCGTCTGCTGTTGGAACATGGGTGTGTGTCCCGAATATTGCCGCTACCCTGCCATCTAAATGATACCCCATGGCAACCTTTTCAGAGGTCATTTCAGCGTGAAAATCGACGATTGCAAAATCAAAATCTTTTTGCGAATCTAAAATAGATAAAACTTTTTTAAAAGGGTTGCTAACCTTCTCTTTTATGCCCTCTTTGCCAAGAAGATTAATAATCAACATTCTTCCAATTTTAGTTTCAACAGTTAAAAATCCATGTCCAGGATATTTTGACACAAAATTAGCAGGCCTAATTACCGGAACGTTTTTCTTAACTATCTCTTTTTTAAAAGAATCGTTACGCCAAACGTGATTGCCGGTTGTAAAGAAATCAATCCCAAAGGTCTCCATCTCTCTCATAATTTCAATATCTACGCCGACTCTATCCGATAAATGTTCACCATTAGCAATTATGAAATCAATCGAGTATTCTTTTTTTATCTTCGGGAGTATCTTCTTTACCTTCTCTCTTCCAATTTCTCCAACAATATCCCCGATAAATAAAAGGTTAAATTCTTTAGACTGAGTGTTTGATTTTTTCATCGGCATTGCGACTTCCTTCTTTGATAGATGGTTTATGAATCTTCGATTTAAATCGTCAAATGATAACGGTGCTTTTACTTTGCGTATTCTACTGCACGAGTTTCACGAATTACATTAACTTTTATTTGACCAGGGAATTTAAGATCCGATTCAATTTTTCTAGCAACGTTCTTGGCTAATTTTTCGGCTTCAAGATCACTAATTTTTTCCGGCATAACCATTACCCTAACTTCGCGACCGGCTTGAATCGCAAAAGATTTTTCGACTCCATCAAAGCTGCTAGCAATCTCTTCAAGCTCTTTAAGACGTTTAATGTAGTTCTCAATAGAATCCCTTCTGGCACCAGGACGTGAGGCCGAAATTGCATCAGAGGCCAAAACTATAATCGCCTCAACCGTAGTTGGCGGAACGTCTTCGTGGTGCGCCTCAACAGCATGTTGGACCTTTTCATCTATCCCGAATTTTTTACAGATATCTTTGGAGATTATAGCATGAGAACCGCCCATCTCTTGATCTATTGCTTTACCAACGTCATGTAAAAGACCCGCCTTTTTGGCGATTGCAACGTCAGCGCCCATTTCGGCCGCAATTGAAGCAGCTAGGTTAGCCGTTTCGATTGAGTGCTCTAAAACGTTTTGAGCAAAAGAAGTTCGAAATTTTAATCGACCCAAAACTTTTACTAGCTCTGCCGGAAGACCTGCCACGCCAGTTTCATAGGCAGCTCTCTCACCCGCTTCTTTTACGATTTTATCAATATCCGATTGGGCCTTTTCAACCGCTTCCTCAATTTTGGTTGGATGAATACGACCATCAACTATTAACCTCTCCAGGGCAAGCTTGGCTACCTGGCGCCTTACGGGATCAAAACCAGAAATAACGATAGTTTCGGGGGTATCGTCAACAACAATATCGCATCCAGTCATTTTTTCAATCGCTTGGATATTTCTTCCTTCTCGACCAATAATTCTTCCTTTCATCTCATCATTTGGAATCGTTACCGAAGTAACGGTTGTCTCCGATGTTTGTTCCGAAGAGATTCTTTGAATTGCGGTTGCAATTATTTCTCTGGCCCTTTTTTCCGCTTCCTCTTTAGCATCTTCCTTAACCTTTCGAATATGATCGGCTACATCTTTTTCATAGTCCTTTTCGACCATTAAAAGAAGCTTTTCGAGTGCTTTTTCTTTCGGGAGTTTGGCAATCTTTTCGAGTGCTTTTTCTTGTTTTTCTCGAAGATCTCTTAAAAAATTCTTGTTTTCTTCGATTTCAGCTTTATCTTTTTCAATTTTTTCCCGTCGCTCATCCAAATCATTAAGCTTTTTTTCAATATTTTCTTCTTTTGTAGCCAAACGTTTTTCAAGCCCCAAAAGCTCTTCCCGCCTCTCTTTTTCATCCTTTTTTGCCTCATCAATAATTTTAGTGGCCTCTTCTTTGGCCTTAATCACGGCCTCCTTGGCCTCAAGCTTTGCTTCTTCTATTAATTTTTGTGCCTTAGCTTCGGCGCCTTTTGTTTGTGTTTTAACTTGAGCGTTTCTAACAAACCAGCCACTCGCACCCCCAATTGCAGATCCAATCACTAACCATAAAATTAGCGTCTCCATGCTTACCTTTCTTCAGCTATGCTGAAAGACCAACATCTCAAAACGCTGACTACCGCATACGCTAAAAGACGAAATTGATATATTTTGAGTGTTTAGTCGAAATTAGTTTTCTTTTCAGATTTACTGAGATTTTGAATTCCTATTATTTAGTTGGGCAAAGCCCAAGTCAGCTAATATCTTCCCTGATTATAACTTAAAAATTTGTTTATATCAATTTTTATTTTGTTTTGGGTTTAGTTATTTTAGGATCTGAGCCATAAAATGGCTGCGCAATTTCTTTAGGATTATTGAAATCCAAAAAGCCCTTTTTTTTAGTTTCATAAATTGGAATCCCTAAAGCGTATGCTAGACCATTAGCAAAAGAGATTCCTATTCGAAGTCCAGTAAAAGAACCCGGACCCGAAAAGATAACGATACCAGAAAGATCTCTTTGCAAAATCCCAACATCTTTAAGAATTTCTAAATACTTTAAAGAAAGCGTCGCTGAGAGCTCTCTGTGAGCCCGCCATTTCGTTTCTTTAATAAGAGTCGGTTTTTTGTTTTTTGTGCTTAGATCGGTTGACAAAAGATAAACAGATATAACCGCCTCTTCGTTGGAAGTATCAATATAAAGAATATAAGATTTATTTTTTGATAACACTTATCATCCTTTCTTGATCAGAAATCCAATTAAATTTAATTAGAGTGTATCTTGATGGCCAATAGCTTCTTGCTCTTTCGGCCCACTCTATAACAACCACGCCATCCTTATCTGATATTGCCTCTTTTATTAGAAAGCCAATATCTTCATCAACTTCACCGTTTCGATAAAGGTCAAAGTGATAAAGTGACAACTTCTTGCCTTGGTAAATATTTTCGAAGTTAAAAGTGGGACTTGTCACCGGTTCTGCCACTCCAAGACCAGTCGCAAGACCCTTGGTAAAATGGGTTTTGCCTCCACCAAGATCTCCAATCAAAAGAAAAACCTCACCTCCCTTTAAGGCGCTCCCGTATTTTTCTCCCAGTTTTTTTGTTTCTACATCTGATTGACTTATAAAATTCAAAAATTTTCTCCCTATGGCTATAAAAAGTATAACCAAGAGCGATAATAATTACCACGACCAAAAAAGCCACCCCGATTAGTCGATCCTCTTTTGTGTAAAAATCTCCCTTCACTTCGCCGTTTTCAATTTGATGATAATCTAGCTTTTTGATACTACTTTCACCACCCTCCCTAGCTTCGTCGTCTTCGATTTTGGGACTTTTTATTATGTTTGCTTTACCCGGCGTTGGAACTTCCGTCCAAACCCATTTTCCACTGTTTTCATCCAAAGCATAACTCACGCCCTCTGAAGCTTTACCACAATCATCCGGAGAACTATCTAAAACTTTTTTGTTTGGATCTAGAAATTGAATTCCGTCACCATCGTTATTTAAAGAGATTGGTGTTTTTGATGAATAAAATGCTAAGTACTCGCTCTTTTCGATTGTTGTACCAATCGGGATTTTAAAATACTTTGGACTGCCCAAAATGTCAGCTAAATAAAAACCACCTATCTCAGCTTTTTTACCGATATTTTTTATTTCAATAAATTCATTCTCACTATCAGGCCCTTCGGGGTTTGGTAAAAATTCTGTCACGACTATCTTTACCGAACTTACACCTATACTTTTCGAGGGTTCGCTCTTATCTTGCTGGCCTTCTGAGTTTGTTTTTTTACTTTCGGTTAGGGGCGGTTTATAAAAAAGAAAAAAATCATTTTTGTTATTATCAGTATCCTGACCATCATTTTTACGACGATATACCTCAAGTTCATTTGGGTTGGCGATCGGCTCCGATTCAAAGTCCAAAGCCAAACCAAAGCCGACTTTATCGACTAAATTTTTTCCGTTGTCGGAGAAAAGCAAGATGGTGTTATCAGCCGCAATTGAGTTTGAGGTTGAATAGTTTAAATCGGCGCTACAAAGACAATTTTGATGAGCAATAATAATCGAAGCGCCCGGCTCAAGATATATCTGAGGAAAAGACGTTACTAAGTGAGAGATGTTCCCCGATGCTGTCTTTTTTGATAATCGCCAACCGAATAAATCAATATCTTTGTCACTATAATTTACAATTTCAACGTATTCGTCGGTGCTGCTTTCCCCAGCTATTCTGAAGGAGTTTATTACAACCCTGTTTTCACTTGCAAAAACAGGCAAAGATAAAGATCTGATTAATAAAGATGTGATGATTAAAAATCTAAACATAAGCTAATTATAATACTTATGAATAAAAAGTAAAGCCACCATCCCCTAAAAAATAATCATTCCATCGCCATAAGAAAAAAATCGATAGTTCTTTTTTACTGCCTCTTGATATGCCCCCTTCATTAAATCCTGACCCCCAAAAGCATAGACCAGGGCCAGGAGTGTCGACCTTGGAGTATGAAAATTAGTAATCAAACCGTCAATAATTTTAAATTGATATCCAGGATAAATATAAATATCCGTGAAGGACTTTGTTGGCTTCAATTTTCCACTGATTGTAGCCGATTCCAATGCTCGAAGAGAGGTTGTCCCACAGGCAATAATTCTTCGACCTTCTTTTTTCGCCGAATTTATTAAATCGGCCGTTTTTTTATCAATCTCAAAATATTCTGAATGAATTTGATGGTCCTCCACCCTTTCGTTTTTAATTGACAAAAAGGTTCCTAGTCCGACATGAAGCGTCACGTAAACAATATTGACGCCTTTTTGATTAATTTTTTTTAATAGTTTTTTACTAAAATGAAGGCCAGCCGTTGGAGCCGCTGCCGATCCCAGAGTGTCAGCAAAAATGTTTTGATATTCTACTTTGTCTTTTGGGGTCGCCTTTCTTTTTATATATGGCGGAAGAGGCATCTCTCCATGCTTGTCAAGATATTTTAAAACAGATTCCTTATTCAGATTGACGCTAATTTGACATTGATCACCCTTCTTAATAATTCCCTTGAATTTACTGTTAAATTTTACCCTTTCGCCATCTCTCGTTCTTCCACCAATCATTATGGACCATGTTTTTGGCGATTCTTCGCGCAAAAATAATATTTCAATTTTTTTACCAGATTTGGTTTTGGCAAAAGCCCTCGCCGGAAAAACTTTCGATCTATTGAAAACTAAAACGTCACCGCCCTTAAAGTACTTATCGATGTCAAAAAAAAATGAATCCTCAATTTTTTTTATATTTTTTTTGACTACCATCAATCGAGCCGACTCTCTTGGATAAGCCGGTTCTTTTGCTATTAATCTTTTAGGAATTTTTATTTCTAGATCGTCGGTTTTCATAAAAATATTATAGCGGATTGTCTGGCTAGGCAAAAAAAAATAAAGTATACTGTTATTAGCCGTCAGGTCTTAAAACATAATTTACAAAAATATACACGGGGGGGTATTTTGTTAAAACTAAAGCCGGAAGAGCTAAAGCGACTAATCATTGAAAATAACTTCGCAAGTGACAAAAAAGTTGACGAAGCGCTCAAAAAGTCAGAGAGTGAAAAAAAATCTCTACAAGATTTTCTAATTGATAATAAAATAATATCCGAAAAAGAGCTAGTAACGCTTTACGGTCAGGCAAATAACATACCCTTCATAGATCTCTCAACAGTCGAGATAAAAAAAGAACATCTTTCTCAACTACCAGAAAAAATTTCCAGACGTTATCAAGCGATTGTCTTTGGCGAAGAAGAAGACGGCTCTCTTAAGCTGGCGATGGCCGACCCCCTGGACATTCAGGCGGTTCAGTTTATCGAAAAAGAGCTAGGATATCAAACCAAGCTTTACATTTCTACATCTTCCGACATCTTGAACTCTTTGGATCTCTACAAAGAAGGGCTCTCAAACGAAATATCCAAAGTAATCGCCGAATCAGAAGAGATATCAATCGAAGAAAATGAGCTCAAGGAGAATGCTAGCGCCGAAAACGTACAAGAGATCGTCCAGGAAGCCCCGATATCAAAAGCGCTAAATATTATTTTGGAATATGCCATAAAATCAAGAGCATCAGACATCCATCTTGAGCCAAGAGAGGCCTTTATCCAGGTTCGCTTTAGAATTGATGGGGTTCTGCAAGACACCATGACTCTTCCCAAAAATGTTTTATCGGCAATCGTTACAAGAATAAAGATTCTTTCAAACCTTAGGATTGACGAACATCGAGTCCCTCAAGACGGAAGAATCAAAATTAAAGTCGGGCCAAAGGTCATATCAATTCGTGTCTCTACTCTTCCTGTTGTTGACGGCGAAAAGGTGGTGATGCGTCTTTTGGACGAATCGAATAAAGCACCGACACTTGAAGAGTTGGGATTTTCCGGCACCGCCCTTTTAGGAATCAAAAGAGCCCTAACCAAACCGCATGGAATGCTACTTGTTACCGGTCCCACCGGTTCGGGAAAATCTACTACTCTTTATTCTGCGCTCTCGATGCTAAATTCAATTGAGGTTAATATTTCAACTGTTGAAGACCCGATTGAATACAGAATGCCAGGCGTTAATCAAACCCAAGTTAATACAAAAACAGGCATGACTTTCGCTTCCGGTCTTAGAGCCCTCTTAAGACAAGATCCTGATATTATAATGGTTGGGGAGATTCGTGATACCGAAACAGCCGAGATGGCTGTTCATGCGGCGCTAACTGGTCATACAGTGCTCTCAACTCTTCATACAAATAATGCTGCTGGCTGTCTACCTCGACTTTTAGATATGGAGGTTGAACCGTTTCTTATCTCTTCGACCGTAAATGCCGTTATTGGTCAACGATTAGTTCGTCGACTCTGTAATGAATGTAAAGAGGCCTATGTTGTTCCCACGGAACAAATCGAAGAAATAATAAAAACCTTTGCGCTTGATCGAAAATTTTTAACAACCAATCCATCAAAAGAGGTTTTTGCCGCGGTTGAAAAAGCAACAGAATCAAAAACAATCTCTGAAAAAATTATTGATGCACCAAAGGGCCTTGAGAATAAGGGTTCGATTCTAGACAGAATCGCATCAGACCCCTCGATCCTCAAAAGATCTCTCCAGGAAGCCGAAGAGAGCGAAGCAAAAACTTTAAGAGAAGCGATATTTATCTCCCAGACAGATGGAAATAAAAACCCAAAGACAAAGAATTCTTTGTCTTTAACACTTTTTCGAGCCAAAGGTTGCCCCAAGTGTCAGAATAGCGGCTATAACGGCCGAGTCGGCATTTATGAAGTTTTAGAGATGACAGAAAAAATCGGAGAGATGATTGTACAGAGAGCCACCTCCGATTCAATTGAAAGAGAAGCGATAGAAAATGGCATGGTAACAATGGCCCAGGATGGGTTTATAAAATCACTTATCGGGGTAACTACTATAGAAGAAATCCTAAGGGTAACAAGGGAGTAAAATATGCCAAATTTTTCCTATATTGCTAAAAATGAAAAGGGAGAGATTAAGAGGGGTCAAACCGAAGCAACCGATAAAGACGCCTTAATCGAATCTCTTACAAAACAAAAGCTAGCGGTCGTTAACGTAAAAGAAACCAAAAATAATCTTTTTAAAAAAAGTGCCGGCTTTGGGTTTGTCTCTTCAACCGAAAAGGTTATGTTCTCAAAAGAGCTTGCTACTATGGTTAGTGCTGGAATACCAATAGCACAGGCCGTTCACATACTAGAAGAACAATCAGTAAATAAAATCATGAAAAAAGCAACAGCAGAGATTGCTCAAGATATCGAGGCCGGGATCTCTCTTTCAGCCGCAATGGAAAAACATGGAAATATTTTTAGTTCTTTATACACTAATATGGTTAAGGCAGGCGAAGTCGGTGGAATGCTGGACGAAACCCTAGAAAAAATGGCCGATGAGATTGAAAAAGAGCACGAATTGGTAGCAAGCGTTCGTGGAGCAATGGCCTATCCTTCTGTTATTTTAGTTGCCATTGTCGGCGTTGTAATCTATCTTTTAACAAGCATTGTTCCTCAAATCTCTGCTGTTTTTACTGAGCTCGGTAGTGAGCTACCCGCCTCGACTAGGTTCTTGATTTTTATCTCTGACGCTGTCAGGACACACGGACTCTTGATTGTGACTCTTTTTTTGGGGGCTTTCTTTGGTCTTCGTTTTTTAATAAAGAATAATCTTAAGGCAAGGTACGCCTGGCACAACTTATTAATGAAGGCGCCCGTAATTGGTAAATTCATTAAAAAAATTAATATTACCCGCTTTACAAGAACGCTCGGATCGCTCCTTTCCTCAGGTGTTGCCATACTTGAGGCAATTGACGTTTCGGCTAATGTTTTAAAAAACGAGGTCTTTAGAAAAGAGATTAAAGAGACGGCCGCCAAAATAAAGGATGGCTCAACAGTTGCTGACCCGCTCAGAAATTCGAAAGTTTTTCCAGTAATGGTCTCTCAAATGATTGCGGTCGGAGAAGACACCGGAACACTTGATAAAATTCTTATGAAGCTCACAAACTTTTATCAAAAAGAGGTTGACCATACAGTTAAAAATCTTTCTAGCCTCCTTGAGCCGATTATGATGATTATCATCGGAGCAGGCGCTGGTTTTGTGGTAATTTCAATCATAACTCCAATCTATAGTATGACGACCTTATTTTAATTAAAAAGATTTCCTTTTTAACTTTTATCTTTTTACGGCTTGACAATGAAAATCAGGATTTTAAAATACTATTATAGATAGTATGTATCAGAAATTTTTAATTTCGATATATACGAATTTAAAAATCAATAAAAGAAAGGGGGTGAAATATGAAAAAGAAGGGCTTTACTCTTATTGAGCTTTTAATCGTTATTATAATCATCGGCATCTTGGCCGTGATTGTAGTCGGATTGGTGGCCACCAATGCGAGAGATCGAGCCGCTGACGCAGCCGCTAAAGCTGACCTAAGAGAGATCCAGACAGCTCTTGAGCTTTATAATGTTGAGAACGGCGAATACCCAGCCGATCTCTCAACAATTACTGTTTCAGGAGACGTAACTATCGGTGATTACTCACCAGGATACACTAACACAGGCGACTGCTATACGCTAACCTACACTTTAGCAAACGAAAATGACAGTGGTCCAAACATCGAAAATGGTGTTTACACTCTTGTTTGTAAGCAGTAGTTTAGAAGATCCTTAAAACAAAATCCCTCAGAAATGAGGGTTTTTGTTTTGGTTGAATTTCTATTATAATTTAGAGGCAGGAGGGTTTTAAAAAATTTACAAATATTTTTGTAGCTCAAGATTTAAAAACAAAATCTTAAAGAGGAAAACGGGCTTTACCATTATGGAGATCGTTATAATCTTGTTTGTGGTCGGAATAATGATATCCGGAATTATTCCTCTTTTTTTAAATGTTATTACTGTCAACAAAAGTGCTGCTTATTACTCAACCGCTTACAAAAAAGCGGACTCAATAATTGAAGATTCCAGGGCCAAGCCCTTTGATGAAATTATTAGCATTGAATCGTTTAATATTCCCGATCTTCCCAGTGGAGTAGGAAAGATTGAAATAACCGAAGAGTCAGGCGGCACGGCTAATAATCGTCTTAAAATGGTTGAGCTAACAATTAGGTGGGACTTTAGATCACCTCAAGAGATAAAAATCGCCACCTATATAACAAGCGGGGGCATCGGAAGATGAAAAATAAAAAAAACGGATTTACTTTAGCCGAACTCTTAATTGCGATGGTCCTGCTTTCAATAATTATGGCTGCTGTTTCGGCAATCTTTTCGGTTGCTCTCAAAAATTACCAGGTCTCTTTTGCACAAAGCGGTCTTCAGAAAGATGTAAATTTGGTAGTAGACAGTATTTCAAGGGATATTAAGCAATCCGTTGCTATCCCAAAAGAGTACGGCGAGATAACAAGATCCTCTACAACCCTAATACTCGCCCTACCATCAATAGACGAGAATCAAAATTTTATTTACAACGCAGATCTTCTAGAGAAAGACTTTATTATTTATCAAAAAATCAATGAGGATTTACACAAAATTGTTTTTGCAAATCCGGCAAGCACTAGATATCAACAGAATAATCAAAATAAGATAATCATGGAAAATGTCTCCGATTTAAGTTTTATCTATACTCCGGTCGATCACACAACAAATGTTAATTTTTCTCTTTCAGTATCAATACTTGTCTCCAAAACGAATCTTGAAATTACGGCTGAAAGCACAGCAAATAGGAGAAATGACGAGTGATAATAAAAAGTAAAAAAGGAAGCGCCTGGGTTGGAATATTAATACTTTTGGTATTTATTATTTCGCTTGGATTGGCCCTAGTAGTTGATAGCTTAGGAACAATTATTCAAGCTAAAAGATCTGCAAAAATTCAGATCGCTCAAGCGCTCTGTGATGCCGGCATAGAAAGAGCTATCTGGAGATTAAATAATGGCGAGGTTTATATTGGAGAAGATAATCTCAAACTGCCAACTGGCTCGATTGATATAAGCGTAACAGGTGATTTTAATTCAAAGGAGATATTAGTAACCTCACATGTCCCCAACAAAGAGGACCCAAAGAAAAATACCAGAAGCGTTAGAGCAAAGCTAGTAGCCGAAAGAAATGAGGGTAATTTTGCTTTTCATTACGGGATTCAGGTTGGAGAAACGGGCCTTATAATGTCAAATAACTCTAAGGTGGTTGGCAATGTTTATTCGGGTGGGTCAATTGAAGGGGGTAATGGTGCCTATATTATGGGAGATGTTTTTATTTCGGGAAGTGGGAATAGAATAAACAATGTAAGAGTCGGCTGCCCATCAACAATGAGTTCGCCGTGCCCCTCTGGCGGAATTGCCGGAAGCGCCCACGTTCATACGATACTAAGCTCATATATTTATGGTGATGCATATTATTCAACCAACGCAAACCTTGTAAGCTCAACCGTTTTGGGAACAAAATACGAAAACAGCCCACTACCAAAGCCACTCGATTTAGCCATCCCTGATCTTTCTATCGATACCTGGAAGAGTTGGGCAGAGGCCGGTGGAACCTATAGCGGGAACTATACTCTCAGTGCCAACGGATCAACAGTTAACCTTGGCCCCTATAAAATCGACGGCAACCTGACAATAACCAATGGCGCCACACTAAATCTTACTGGGGTTATTTGGGTTACAGGTAGGGTGACCTTTTCTCAAAATGCTATCGTCAAACTATCCTCTAGCTATGGCCCTAAAAGCGGAATGATTATCTCTGACGGTCAAATGTATACCGAAAATAATGTTGTTATGAACGGAAGCGGCGATCCGGCCAGCTTTATAATGATGCTATCAACCAGTAGCGCCGATCCGGCGATCGATATCGCAAATAATTCCAGTTCTGTTGTTTATTATGCCGGAAACGGATTTATAGATGTCGCCAACAATGCACATATTAGATCTATTTCGGGTAAAGGAATTCGACTTAAAAATGGTGCTATTGTGGAATATGATATGGGGCTGGCCAATTCAAATTTTTCCGCTGGACCTGGCGGATCATGGAAAATAAAAGAATGGCAAGTCGTATATAATTAGGCCCTCTAAATCAAAGAACGGTCAAAAAAAATATTAACTACAATAACCCTAGAAGGAAATCAAAAAAATAATCCTAAGCGACATTGATTATTCTTTAATTTCCTCATTTTCCTGTTCTTCGGTAGCTCTAAATCCGTCTCAACTGTGAAGCGGTTGAACTTATCTTATCTTTATTGTAAATTTGCTAATTTTTAGTACAATTAAGTTATTCGGAGGGGAATGAAAGATCTTATATACAAAAAAAGGGACGTCTTGGGACTCGATATAGGAACAAGCAACGTTAAATTTGTTCAGCTAAAAGAAAAGGGCACGCTTACAAAGCTGATTGGGTATGGCCACTTTAAAGTTCCTGAAAATATTATAATCGAAGGTATTGTTTCCGAGCCGGAAAAATTAGCTGAAATTATTAAGAAAGAGCTCTCCGACCCCCCGTGGGGAAAAATTACGGCCGAAAGAGTCGTGGTCGCTCTCCCCGATTCTAAACTCTTTACTAGGACACTAGAACTTCCGATCATTAGTGAAAAAGATATACATGGAGCAGTCGCTCTTGAAATAGAGCAATCCATCCCCATGGCCTCAACGGATCTCTATACCGATTGGCAAATTGTGCGCGAAACAAAGGATAAAATTTATATATTTATGGCCGCCGCACCCAGAAGCATCGTCGACAGCTACGTTCAGTTAATGAATCTAATATCAATGGAGCCGATTGCTTTTGATATTTCGTTATCTGCGGTTTCAAGATCTGTAATACCAAAAAACTTAGCAAATCGACCACATTTAATTTTAGATATCGGTGGTCAAACTACAAACATGGCTATTTATGATAATGGCATACAGATCACGGGAAGCCACCCCATTGGAGCCGAGCTGATAAAAGATACCCTAAAAAGCGCTCTCATGGTAAACGACAAAGAAGCTGAAAACATTCTTGGCATCGGGATAAAAGAGGGCGAGAAATCAACAGAGATTATAAAAAAAGAATTAAGCGTGTTAGTAACAGAGATTGAAAGATTATTTAAATACTTCAAAGATCAAAGAGAGGATGCTGAAATCGCCGGGATTATTCTCTGCGGAGGCCTGGGAGCCATGGAAGGACTAGGAGATTTTCTAAGCGAAGAGCTTAAAATAAAAGTAGAGCTTGGCAATTCTTGGTCTAATATTTCAATCTACCCGCTAAAGCCAGTTCCTAAAAAGGAGGCCGCTATGTATGCTGCCGCTATCGGTCTTGCCTTAAGGGGGTTAAAAGATGAGTAGTATTAATTTACTGCCAAACAACATAAAGGCAGAGATTGAGCAGACAAAAAAAAACAAAAAGACCGTTGGCTATTTATTAAAAAGCATTGCCATAACATTGCTTATAGTCGCCGCCTCTGCCCTGACTTTTATTTATCAAAAAAACATATTGTTGGAATTCAAAAGGGACGTTGATGAAAAAACGAAAGCAAGTCAAAATTTTGGGGATCTAGAGAGTCGTGCCGCTAGCTTTTCTGAAAGAATTAACACTATTACAAAAATATTAAAGGACATAAACCACTGGACGGGAGTTTTGGAAGAGATAAAAAAAATAACACCAAGCGATGCGTCGCTTTCAACAGTGTCAATTGACGCCGATAAAACATCTAGGGGCAAAATAACCGGCTTTGCAAAAACAAAAAATATTGTAGCCACACTAAGATCAGCCATGGAAAACTCTGACAAGTTTGATTATGTTGACATCGAAAGCTCCAATATCGTTGTTAATCCCGAATCTGGCAAAGAGGTGGAAAATTTTGTAATTACATTCTCACTTTCTCGGGAGGCCCTCAATGAATAAAGTAAAAAAATTTTATCTCGTTATATCGGCTCTTTTTATTTTAAATGCCTTGATTATTTTAGGATTTGCGGCTGGCTCCTATGCTTTTTTATTAAATCAAAATACCGATCTTCTGGAGAAAAATTACTACGCAAAAATGCTAGATGAAAAATATGCTATTCTAAGTGCACTAAAAATTAAATATGAAAAAGTTCAAAACAGCACCGAGCTTTTGTCTAAAACTCTCCCCGAAGATAAAAGCGCTTCTTCCCTGATGTCTGATTTAAGTACATTGTCTCAAAAAAACGGCTTAAAATTCACCTACCTTAAATCAGATGTTACAAATTCGAAGAAAAAAAATACTGACCCCTCTCTTCTCCAAACCCAAAATGGTAAATATGGCCAAGAGATGCCCATTATTATTGAAGTTAGTGGGTCATACAATAATTTTGTCAGTTTTGTAAAATCGCTTGAGAGTTATCAGCGTCTTTTAAATATTAAATCTATCGAGATAAAAAAGGAGAGTGACGGAGCAGTACAAGATACCATAATTGCAACTTTAAAAATAACCGTCTACCTAAAAAAATGAAAAAAAATTTAAATTTAAAAATCGATCTTCGAAAGTTGGAGCTAAATGCCCAAAAAACTGACTGGCAAAGAGGTCTTTTGTTTTCGCTTGTTTTAATTTTTGTTGTTTTTCTTCTTGCTTGTGGCTATTTTATAATTCGTCCCCTGCCTAAAGATATAAAAGATTCAATCGATAAAGAAATCTCTTCCGTTGATATTAACTTTAATGAAAAAACCCTAGATGATATAAAAGCAAGACAAAATCCAACCCAGCTGGAAGAGATTTCGACCGGCAAGAACCCGTTTACTTCTTTTTAGATTTTAAATTTTTTTATCGTTTCGCCGAAACAATTTCACTAGATATCTTTAAATTGTGCTTTACGTAAATCTCTTTTGCATCCATTATCGCATCCTGAATAGATATTGGATTTGCGACCCCACTATAAACAAAGTTGGGGGCCTCCCCCGCTGTTTGAACGTCAATCTTCCCAAAACCAAAAATTGTTTGGATAAATCCATGCTGCTTGGTGGCAACATCTTGAATAGTTCCGAGATCAAGAACGGAGACACCTCTCATAAATAGACCGTCTTGACGAATAATAACAAGGTGTTTATTGGTTAAAATCAAAATATCAAGATACTTAATGAGCCATGAAGTAAACGAATAGAGGGTTGCATAAAGAATCAATAAACCAAAGATTCCCCTTGCGATTGAGTTTGAAAAGGTGTTCGAAATAGCACCCAAGTAATCCAAAAGTGCATATAGGGTAATCACCACCAGAATAAAGAGAGAAAGAACAACAAAGGGCGTCATTAACACCAAAGAGTGTTTTCTGACTATTGCAATGACCTTTTCATCTGGGTCTTGTGACTCAAAATATTTAGTACTTTCGTTAACGGCTCCTCTTTTCATCTTAGGGTACTCCAATCTATACCCGAAAGACCAAAAGTTATTAATAAAATTAAAAATACCGATATTATACTGAGCAATAAAAAAGATTTTTTCGTTGCATCTCCCGGAACCCCATAAGAAAAAACATGATAACCGTAAATCAAAAAACCACCGAGCCAGAATAAAGAGAAGATTCCAAAAATTATCTTAATAACCAGTGCCTGATTCATATTACTATTTTAGCAAAAGATGTCTTAATTGTCGCTAAATATAATGTTTTGAAAAAAGACAGCCACAATATTTTTGACGATACATCTTTCTTTCTTTTGAGATTTGAATTGATTCACTAAATTTATCTACTAAATTTTCATTATAAAATCTTAACCCATAATCAGCCGCTATGCTTTCGGCAACCAAGAGTAATGAGCCCTGATCTTGATAAGGACTTATTCTTAAAGTTGTACCGATCTCTTTAATTTTGAGCTCTCTTGCTTTTTGGGCTGTTTCCTGTAATCGCAATCTCCAACAATTCGAACAACGAATACTTATTTTAGGGGGATCAAATCCCCCTTCTTTTTTATAAATCAAATCAGGGAAAAGCCGTGAATCAACTTTTATTGCATCAAAGTATTCCAAGGGCCTATATTCAGGAGTTATAATTTTAACTCCTAGTTCCCTGGCTAACTTTTTGGCCTCTTTTAATCTTTTTTCATATTCATCTTTGGGGTGAATGTTGGGATTATAATAAAACAAAGTTATCAGATATCCTTCGCTTTGAACTTTTTTGATAGTAGGGGTTGCACACGGACCGCAACAGACATGTAGAAGCATCTCCTTTTTCATTTAGTAATAGTAAATAACTTTTTTAAAAATTAAAATAACTATTTTGCACCACGATAAAATAAAAATAAAAAGTTTTTAAATC
>DLNA01000023.1:24172-29971 GCA_002476865.1 Patescibacteria group bacterium UBA7522
GTTTTTAAAAAAATAACAACCAGCAACTAATCACCGAAAAAAAATATGCTACAGCATATTTTTTTTCGGTGGATTCGGTGATTTTTGTAACCCCATACTGAGGAGACATATCAACCTATAAAATATGGAGCCAGCATATATCCCTAAATTAGTTTTTTCTGATTTTGATGGCCTTTTATATTAAGATGCTGATAAGCAGAAGAGGTTACCTTACGACCCTTTGGGGTTCTTTCGAGATAGCCAAGCTGTATTAAGTAGGGCTCATAAACATCTTCGATCGTATCACACTCTTCGGCTGTAGCCGCCGCCAAAGTTGAAAGACCAACCGGACCACCACCAAATTTATTAATTATTGTTTCTAATATGTTTCTATCAGTTGCATCAAGACCTTTACTGTCAACGTGTAAACGATCAAGGGCTTTTTGGGCTATTTCGCTCTCAATCTTACCGCTTTCTTTTACTTCTGCATAATCACGAACTCTTTTTAGGAGACGATTCGCAATCCTTGGTGTTCTTCTAGAGCGCCCAGCTATCTCTTCTGCACCCTCTTCGTTGATCTTAATGCCCAATATTTTGGCTGATCTTTTAATAATTTTTTTTATCTCATCTTCTTTATAAAAATCCAATCTTTCAATCATCCCGAACCGATCTCTAAGTGGCGAGGATATTAGGCCGGCTCTAGTTGTAGCACCAACAAGGGTAAATTTTGGAATATCAAGTCGAATCGATCTTGCCGAAGGACCTTTGCCGATTATTATATCAAGCATAAAATCTTCCATCGCCGGGTAAAGGACCTCCTCGACTACTTTATTTAAGCGATGAATTTCGTCGATAAACAAAACGTCGCCCTCCTCTAAATTGGTTAGAATTGAGGCCAAGTCACCCGCCCTCTCAATCGCCGGACCAGAAGTTACTCTTATGTTTGATCCCGTTTCGGCCGATATCACGTGAGCCAGAGTCGTCTTCCCGAGCCCAGGTGGACCATAAAGAAGAATATGATCGATCGGCTCTTTTCTTTTTTTTGCCGCCTGAATTGCAATCTCAAGATTATCCTTAATCTGCTCCTGGCCAACATAATCAACAAAGCGTCTTGGTCTTAGGGTTTCTTCAAATTCCTCTTCACCCCTGAACTCCTCTGCGTCAGTTATGTGGCTCTCTTCAAATTTACTCATTAATAAAACCTTTTTTAATTTTTGCCTAAGTTTTTTACTAAGTATTTTATCTTTTCATCAACTAACTCTATCTCTGTTGGAATATTTTTGATACCCTCTATTGTCTCTGATCTTTGAAATCCGAGCCCCGAAAGTGCCTGAATTATTTCTTCGGTTTGACTCCCTAGCCGACCACTTGATCCAGCATACTCTGAAAAACCAAGTTTATTTTTTAATTCAATTACCGCCTTTTCGGCTGTCCTTTTGCCAACCCCAGAGACAGATGAGAGCAAAGAAGAATCTCCGGCGGAGATTGACGATTTTAGGTTTTCAATAGGGGCCGAGGCAACAATTGAAAGAGCCACCTTTGGCCCTATCCCCGAAACAGAGAGTAACATCCTGAAAAAATCAAGCTCCCCTGGAGAATCAAAACCAAAAAGAGAGAGCGTATCCTCCCTAACATGAGTGTGGGTATAAAATGAACCTTTTTCACCTAAATTAATTTTAACGATTCGATTTTCTGTTAAAAAAACCTCATAACCAACTCCCCCCACCACAATCGTTACTGTGTGACCGGTCTTGTTAACAATTCGCCCCTCTAAATATCCAATCATATGGTCATTTTACGCAATCTGGAGACAAAATAAAAGTATACAAAGCATCGATTACAACCGCCAAAGATAAGGTCAAAATAAATAATCCTTTTTTCTTGCTTTTTAATTTATCCTGGAGTCATCAAAGGTGTTTGCGTGACAAATAGCAACCGCCAAAGCGTCAGCAGCATCGTCCGGTTTTGGTATTTTAGATAAAGATAATAAGCACTTTACCATTTGTTGAACCTGATTTTTATCGGCTCTGCCATATCCAGTTAAAGCCACCTTAACCTCCAGGGGGGTATATTCAAAAGTGGCAAGATTAGACCTTTTTGACTCCAAAAGCAACACCCCTCTTGCATGACCAACCGCTATCGCCGTTTTTGAGTTTGCTGCAAAAAAAAGTTCTTCCACGGCAACCTGATCCGGTTTAAATTTTTTTATTATTCTTCTTAAATCTTTAGAAATAATTAAAAGACGATCCGGAAGCGGTAAATTGGCAGGGGTTAAAATACAACCGTAATCAATTATTTTTATTTCTTGACCATTCTTTTGTATTATTCCGTAACCAGTAGTTGCCGTTCCCGGATCGATCCCAAGAATTATCATCCTAACTCTTTCATAACTTCGTCTGAAATATTTAAATTACTATAAACATTTGTAATGTCATCAAGCTCTTCTAACGAATCTATTAATCTAATAATTTTTTCAATTTTTTCTTTTTCTGAAATAGTCACCTCTGATGTTGGGATATAAACCATTTCTGCAGAGCTTACGATTAAATCATTATCCTCAAAATTGTTTTTTATTTTCATAAGATCTTTTGGGTCGGTATAAATCAAAATCTTTCCGTCCTCGGTTTCAAAATCAATAGCCCCCGAATCAATAATTATCTCTTCTATTCTTTCTTCAGGTAACGACGGGGAGGACTTTTCTATCTCTATTTGACCCTGACGCTTAAAAATAAAAGAAACCGAGCCGGCACTGGCCATACTCCCGCCGTGTTTTGTTAGAGTTGATCTAACTTCAGAAACGGTTCTGTTTTTATTATCTGTTGCGGACTCAATTAAAATCGCAACCCCCTCTGGGCCATATCCCTCATAAATTGTCTCCTCAATCGCGCTCCCACCAAGCTCTCCAGTTCCTTTTTTTATCGCCCTTTCTATATTGGCCTTAGGCATATTAACCGACTTTGCCTTTTCTATGGCCAGAGCCAGAGCCGGATTCATTGCTGGATCTCCGCCTGCCTTAGCGGCTAAAGAGATTAAGTTAGAGGCACGAGTAAATTCTTTGCCTTTTTTAGCGTCGCTTGCCGCTTTTTTGTGTTTGATTGTTGACCACTTTGAATGACCGGACACGATATCTCCTCTCGTTGATGGATTTAAGGTTAAAAATTTGAAAGCATAAAACAAAAAGATTATAGCACAAAAACAAACCCAATCTCTACAAAAAAATAATAGATATTAAGCACAAATTAAGCTATAATCACGCTACATGGAGACAGATAAAATTAGAAATTTTTGCATAATAGCACATATCGATCATGGTAAATCTACCCTGGCTGATCGATTTTTAGAGATAACCAAAACCATCGAAAAAAGAGAATTAAAAGAACAAACCCTGGATACCATGGAGCTTGAAAGAGAGCGCGGAATTACGATCAAGCTCCAGCCAGCTCGAATGACTTGGACACCAAGTCATCAAATCCCAAATTCCAAGTACCAAGATACAAACAAATCAGAAACTCAAAACTCAAAAATCGAAACTCTAGGTTCAAAATTTGTTCTGAACTTAATAGATACACCCGGCCATGTTGATTTTTCTTATGAAGTTTCAAGATCGCTTGCCGCCGTTGAGGGAGCCCTTTTAGTGGTAGACGCTTCACAGGGTATTGAGGCACAAACACTTTCAACGCTTTATGCAGCCATTGAAGCAGACCTAACAATAATTCCCGTTGTAAACAAGATTGATTTACCACACGCCGAACCAGAAAAAGTTACCGAAGAGATCGTAAATCTCTTGGGCTGTAAAAAAGAAGAGGTTATTTATACCTCAGGAAAAACAGGGGCGGGCGTTCAAGAAGTTCTTGAAGCAATTATAGAAAAAGTACCACCGCCTCAAAAAAATCCTGATAACGGTCCCCGAGCCCTCATTTTTGATTCTTTTTATGATCCATATAAAGGGGTTATGGTTTACGTTCGTGTTTTTAACGGCACCTTAAAAAAAGGCGATAAATTAAAACTTATGGCCGAAGGAAACTTTGCAGAAGCTATCGAGATCGGATACCTAAAACCAAAGCTAAATCCAACGGCCGAGCTTAAAGATGGAGAGATCGGCTATATTGTAACCGGACTCAAAGAGACCAAAAAGGCACGAGTTGGAGACACAATAACTCTAGCAAAAAATCCGGCCCAAAAACCACTGGAGGGCTATAAGAAGGTTAAGCCGTTTGTTTATGCCGGCATTTACACAACAGTTGGGGACGATTTTCCGCTACTAAGAGAGGCCTTGGAAAAATTATCTCTTTCGGATTCTTCCTTAGAATTTGAGCCCGAAAATTCACAAGCTCTTGGATTCGGTTTTAGGTGTGGATTTTTGGGACTTTTGCACCTAGAGATAGTCAAGGAACGCCTAGAAAGAGAATTTGGACTCTCCTTAATTACAACCGCTCCATCTGTTTCATACGAAATCAAAAAAACAAATGGAGAGATTCTGGAAATTTCCAGCCCATCAGAGCTTCCAGAAAAAACAGAGATAAAAGAGATCAGAGAACCATTTACGAAGCTAGAGGTCGTTACTCCGGCAAATTACATCGGAAATATTATGGAACTAGTTCAGAGTAAAAGAGGCGTTTACAAAAATACTTCTTATCTTGATGAAAATCGTGCCGTTATCTCCTATGAATGCCCTCTCTCCGAAATCGTAACGGACTTTTACGATCGTCTTAAAAGCGTCACATCTGGATACGCCTCCGTAAATTATGAGCTTACCGGCTATAGAGCCGAAGATTTAGTAAAGGTTGATATTCTTATAAATTCGGAGCCATTTGACACGCTTTCAATAATAGCCCACCGCACTTTTGCCCAAAAACAGGGTGACAAACTAACAAAAAAACTAAAGGAGCTGATACCTAGGCAAAACTTTAAGATTCCGATTCAGGCAGCCATTGGGGGTAAAATTATTTCTAGAGAAGATATACCTGCATACAGAAAAGATGTAACGGCCAAACTCTATGGTGGTGATGTTACCAGAAAAAGAAAACTTTTGGAAAAACAAAAAAAAGGTAAAGAAAAAATGAAGATGGTTGGAAAAGTTGAAATACCATCTGATACTTTCATTAAATTACTAAAAGATTAACCAAATAAACGTGATTAAAAAAAACCAAGGACTCTTGAGTACCCCGCCATTTATTCTCTAAATTTAAACTTGGTAATTTTAAATTGTAAACTAAGAGAATTTCATCCTTCGATCTTTTCCATTGGCTCTCCGCAACAAACCAACTCCCCACCACCAACTTTTGTTACAACCACCTCATTGCCACATACATTGCAGCGATACTTTTCATCAACATTTTTTACATTTGTCATTTTTACTCTCTCCAAACAAAAAAACACCAAATGGCTCCAGCAAGATACTATCTGAATTTTCTTAGCGACTCTAGACGCTTCAGTTCGATATCAAGCCGTTTGGCGATTTGCTGCCTTCGCTCTTCTTCTTTGGCGATCATCCTGTCTATTCTGGCCCTTTCACTTTCAAGACGAGCGACTTTTTCACACTCGTAGGCCTCCTCACGAAGCCTGGTAGCAGTGTTCATCTCTCCTCCTATCGCCCAAAGTACCCACCAGACAATCAAATCTTGACAGTTTTATTGAAAAAAATCATCAGCAAAACAGCTAAAATTTAAAAAAATTGATTGGCGAAAAACACGGTAACCGAAGGAGTAAATAAGTGAGCAAAATACCCAGCTAAAAAATTCCGAATAAAACTATTTAATCAAAACTAAATAAGTAAATATAAATAAAGATCAGGTTTTTCTGATCTTTATTTTGGCTCCC
>DLNA01000032.1 GCA_002476865.1 Patescibacteria group bacterium UBA7522
CAATATATCTTATGCGACTCTAATTAATTCGAGACATACCGATTAACTTCCCTAGCTTACTTATAAAAGATCCTTGTCTCTAGGCGCATATCAACATAATTGACGCTCTTTTTTGACTTACCGCTAACCTCAGAAATTACCCTTGTTAAATTTTCAAGCTGTGAAATCGGATCTTTTGATGCATTAAAATAAGCCGTCCAAGAACTTTTAGATTTAACTCTTACATCGGATAAAATATCATAAATAATTATCTTCTCTATCCCAACACCGGTGATCTTTTCAAAGTTATCACTCAACCTAATAATATAATTTACAAAAGTAGGGGACGCCACCCTCTCCCCTAAGGAGACCCTGATATTTAATAAATCGTAAACCTTTGGTAGGTTATTTTTTTCATTTTTACCAACCACGTATCCCCTGTCGTCAATTTCAAAACTCTCCCCTTCCGTAATCCAAATTATGCTCGGCTTCACCTCAACAATGTTTACGATAATTTTATCCGGGTATTTTAATTTAATATTAACCTCTTTAATAGCAGTATCACCCCGAATCGCTTCTTCAATTTTTTTAGTTTTTAAAAAAAATATATTATTTTTTATTAAAGACGAACCGAGGTGGCTCTCTACTATCTCTAAAACTAATTCTTTGTTTTGATATCCGCTTACCCGTGTCTCTTTAACATTAAATGCGCCAGAAAAAAACAGTAAATAAACAAGTCCCAAAAATAGCAAAAGAATAAAGAATAAAGCCAAGAGGGGTCTTCTTGTTGGTGGCCTATCCTCTCGTGTTCGCTCGTGAATAACCCTTGGTGCGTTTTTATTCCTTATTTTCTCTAGTCTGCTCAATCTTCTTTTTACCTAATTCAATAATTAATTTTGCTATTTTTTCAGAAGCCCCCACATCTGACATTTTTTGCATTGCACGACTCATTGATTTTAATTCATCTTCGTTTTCATTCAGATACCTAAGTTGATGTAAAAGAGCTGAAGAATTAATGCTATCTTGCTTAAAAAGATAAGCTGCTCCATTTCTTGAAAAAATCTTTGCATTTTCAAGTTGATGTCCGCCGGCAGATTCATCAAAGGGTATCAGAATTGTCGGCTTCCCAAGTGCCGCAAGCTCAAATAGTACATTACTTCCGGCTCTAGAGACAACCAAATCACTCGCAGCATAAACATTGGCCATTTCTGATGTTAAAAATCCAAAAACTTTAATTTTCTTTCTTTCGCTAGTATTGAGTGAGCTTATTTTATGTTTGACCAGCTCCAGGTCCCTATCCCCCGCTATCCAAATTATTTGCCAATCATCAATTATTTTTTCAACCTTCTCTAAAATTAAATTATTTATGAACCTGGAGCCCTGCGATCCGCCAAGAATAAGTAGTGTTTTTTTCTTATCAGAAAAATCGATGTTTTTTTTAAATTTATCGCCTGAACCCATAAAGACATCATCACGAACAGGATTACCCGTTTCTTTTATCTTCTCATCATCAACATAATCTTTATAATACTTGGAGTCAAAAGATACGCAAACCTTTTCTGCAAAAGACGCTAATTTTTTATTCGCCAAACCCATAACAACATCTGATTCGTGAACAATTAAAGGAATCTTTAAAATTCTAGCAGAAACCCCAACCGGCAAGCTCACGAAACCACCCTTAGCAAAGATTACATCAGGATTTTCGAGCTCAAGTATTCTTTTTGAGTCCTTAATACCCGACAAAAATTTAAAAAAATCACTAACATTTTTAAAAAATGTTGTTGGGTCAATAATATTTAAAATTTTAGATCGATGATAGCGACGAAATTTACCCGTTGAAATGCCGTAATACTTTATGCCTATTTTGGGTACCAGTTTTGACTCAATGCCAAAGTTAGATCCAACAAAAACAACCTCTAAATTCTCGTCAGCCCTCTTGAGGGCTTTAATTACGGCCAAAACCGGTAAGGTGTGCCCACCAGTTCCCCCGCCGGTGCAAACGACTTTCACGGGTATCTCCTTCTGTGTGTTTAGATATATTAAGTAGTATACCAGATGCAAACATAAGAATCAGGGTCGAAGTTAATCCTTTAGAGACAAACGGCAAAGGGATTCCCGTTAGAGGGACCAGCGAGATATTAGCGAAAATATTTAAGGTCGCCTGCAAAACTATCCAGCTGGTAATTCCAACTGCTAAAAATCGTCCAAACGCATCAGGCGCATTCTTTGCTACCTTAAAGCCCCTAAATGCGACAATAAAATATAATAAAAATATTAATACTACTCTGATAAAACCGAGCTCTTCGGCAGCAACTGCGTATATGGAGTCAGATTCTGCTTCAGGCAAATAATTAAATTTTTGTCTCGATTGGCCAAAACCTAGACCAAAAAGTCCGCCCGTTCCAATTGCTAGTAGCGCTTGATTTATTTGATATCCTGCTCCGGACTGATCGGCCGAAGGATTCAAAAAAACCATAAATCTCTCCATTCTATATGGAGCCGTTTTAATTAACAATGCTGTCCCAGCTATTCCCGCCCCAATCATTGCTATAACATGGCTCATCCTTGCGCCGGCAACAAAATACATTGTTCCAGCCACCGCAGAGACAATCATTAGTGTGCCCAAATCTGGCTGAAACATAATCAAGAGAGCCGTTATTCCCAAAATAACCAAAAATGGCAACGTTGAATAAAGAAATTTTTTTACCTCGAGTTGTCTTTTTTCTAACCAAGCAGCTAAGTATATTATTAAAGTTAATTTGTAAACCTCTGTCGGCGAAAAAAAGAAAGGCCACTTGATCCATCTTCTTGCTCCACCATGCTCAAAGCCAATCCCCGGAACAAAAACCATTAATAAGAGAAAGATTGAGCCAATGATTAAAATCGGAGCTATTTTTTTCCAATAACTATAATCAACTCTATATCCAAAATACATAAAAACAAATCCCCCAACTAAAGCCAAAAGGTGTTCTTTAAGATAAAAGTTTGGGTCGCCAGTTGTCTTTTGAGCCACAACCGCTGAAGCTGACGATATAAGAACCGTTCCAATCGCAATGAGAGAAATTATCGAAACCAAAAGAAAAAAATCCGGTTTTCCTCTTAATCTTTTTCCCCCTATTGCCATATCTAACCCCTGCCAATAATTCCTACGATTATACCAACTGCTGCCGAAACCATACCGACTATCCAGAAACGCATGGTAACTTTTGTCTCCGGCCAGCCCTTAGCTTCAAAATGATGATGAATCGGAGCCGATAAAAATATTTTTTTACCGTTTCTTAATTTTTTAGAAGTAAGCTGAATAATAACTGATAATGTCTCTGCCATAAAAACAAAGGCAATGATTGGAAGAACCAGTACAGAGTTTGTTAAAAGGGCTACCACCCCTAACGTTGCACCCAGAGATATTGCCCCGGTATCCCCCATAAAAAATCTGGCTGGGTAAATATTAAACCAGGTATAAGTGATTAAAGCACCAACGATAGTTAAACAAAAAGCGGCTAACCAATACTGACCAACAAACAGGGAAATGATCGCAAAAGCCCCAAAAGAGAAAGTTAAAAGACCACCAGAAAGACCGTCCAGCCCATCTGTTATATTAACCGAGTTAGATGTTGCTAAAACGATAAAAATAAAAACCGGAATATATAACCAACCAATCTCTAAATTGCCCCAAGCTGGAATGTGAATACTGTCCCAGCCGAGTTTTTCATAAAACCACCAAGAACCGGCCGAAGCTGCTACTACCGTCCAAAGAACCTTTAATCTTCCCTTAACACCTGCCGTACCACCGCTGGAACGGATATTAAACCAATCATCTATTAA
>DLNA01000035.1:0-626 GCA_002476865.1 Patescibacteria group bacterium UBA7522
TTAGAGTCGCATAAGATATATTGTGCGACATTGTTAATATCAAGAAAAAGATGGTCTACCACTCGTCTTTTTTTTGGCTTTATAGAGGCAAAAAATTAAATAAAAACTATTATTGTCCTTTACCCCCTCTGCCCACTCCGTCTCTAAATTTGTTCTTTATTTTAAGTATTATTTTTAATATTTTTTTAAACCTCTTGGTCGGCAGATTCTTGACCATTTTTTTGATTTAACAATTCTTTATTATTATCCGGTTCCAAATAATAAGAAAGCTGTTTTTAAAATACACCAAAAATTAATCACAGTTAATTTGATTCAAGTGGTTTTGTTGTTTTGTGAATTAGGTAAGTTGTAATTTATGGTGGTAAATATAAAAGATTAAAGCAATTATTAATTAAAGTTAATTTTTTCGCCTTCTTTAATCTCTTTCGGATTACTTTCTTCTATTTTGATTATTTCGTGAGGATGTATTGTCTTGATTTTTTTAAAATTCTCGGCATTTATAATTTTTTCTTTTTTGCCAAGATGTTTAACGTCCTCGGTCTTTTCTTTTGACGGTGATTCTATTTTAATATTATTTTTTTTTGCTTCTTCTTTCGGTTCAATTATCCGCATTCCCCCATTGCTGC
>DLNA01000035.1:722-9361 GCA_002476865.1 Patescibacteria group bacterium UBA7522
TCCGCATTCCCCCATTGCTGGTTTTTTTATTTTTGTCGTCGTCATTAATATTATTTTTTTCAATTTTTTTCAATTTTTTCGGAGCTGATTTTTCGGGACTTTCGGTCTTGTGTTTGATTATTTTTTTATCTTCTGGCTTCTTGGTCTCGTTTTTATTCTCACTCAAATTCTCCTCTTTTTTCGTTTGCATGTCGCCTTGGTTTGGTTTTACGACACTCGCCAAAATCGCCGAAAGGGTTTCCTTGTCTATTTTATTCTTTACGGATATTCTCTCCCCTGTTGTCATTTTTGTTTCTTCTTGCCTATTGTTCTTCGTCTCAATGCCTTTTGTGCTTTCTTTAATAATTTCTGAAAGATTGCTTACTTGATTGTTTTGTTTATTCTTTATTTTAATTTCTTCGTCTTCAAAGATTTTGCCACTTCTTTCGTCGGCATTTCTCTTTATTGTTTGGGCTATTCCCGTCCATTCTGCGACCATTTCTTCAACTTCCTGTTTCGGTGTTGAGTAACGGTTTCTTGATTGTTCGATAATATCATTAACAAAATCTGACTTTTGACTCAAATCAACGGTTAATGCTCTGGCAGAAAAAGGAGCTTCTGCCTGTCCGTCTATAATCATTTTAAGATAAATGTTTTGTCTGGGGAGGTTTATAATGTCTTGGGCTTCAAATGGTGGGTTAAATTCTTTTGTAAGCTCACTTGCGTCTGCAGCACCAACCCTAAAAGTTATCATGGTGCCGATATTTCCGAAAACAGCATCCTTAACACCGGAATCATCAATTTGGGCTAGGTATTGGTTCGCAATAGTTAATGCTAGGCGGTATTTTCTTGCCTCGGAAAGGATATTGCTGAATGATTCAGTTGCAAAGTTTTGAAACTCGTCAACATAAAAATAGAAATCCTTACGATCTTCCTCGCCTATATCCGCTCTACTCATAGCGGCCAGATGAATAGCGGTTATCATAAATGAGCCCAGAAGTGCAGCGTTCGTTTCGCCAATCCTACCAACCGATAGGTTAACTAAGAAAATTTTTTGTTCATCCATTAATTTTCTGATATTAAAACTAGAACGTGACTGTCCAATCACATTTCTAATAAGAGAATTGGAGATAAACTGACCAACCTTATTAAGTATGGGGGCGATTGCTTCAGATGCAAACTTGTCATTGTATGTGGCAAACTCATCGGTCCAGAACTTTTTGACAACAGGGTCCTTTACATTATCAACAATTCTTTGTCGATATTTTTTATCGGTTAACATTCGGACTACCCCAAGAAGAGTGGTACCCTCTGTGTCGAGAAGAGCCAAGACAGTGTAGTTTAGGATATATTCAAGCCGTGGACCCCAGGAATAACCAAATATTTTTTTAAACGTTCCCACTATTCCAGCTGCTGTTTGAATTTTTAAACTCTCGTCAAGATATTGCATTGGATTAAAGGCAACCGGAAAATCAGTGTCAGCTGGATTAAATATAACGACGTCTTTAATCCTTTCTTTTGGTATTCTATTAAGAATGAAATCAAATGATTCACCGTGTGGATCTATAAACGCCACGCCCTCTCCGTTTTTGATATCGTTAATTATTAAATTTTCTATTAGTTTTGTTTTCCCCATGCCGGTTTTACCGATAATATACATATGTCTTCTGCGGTCATCTCTCTTGATTCCAAAAGGAGTTGGGCTTGATGTTCTGAAATTAGTTTCGGCAAAAAGTGCCAAATCTTTTGGGTCTGTATTTTCGGAGGTCGGAAGATTGGTTGGTGGCTCTGCTGTTTTGAATGTTGTCCACGAAATGTTTGGTGTTTCTACTGATGTATGTGGAAGGTGATATATTGAGGCAAGCTCTTCGATATTTAAATGGAATCCATCATCAAGAAAGATTCTATTTTTATAATCAGATAAAAATCTGCCAATTGATCCCCCGACCCAGTTGCCCTTAAAGCCATTAAGATTTGTTGTGTTGTATTGTTTAAAAGCGCCAATCGCCGCCTGAATTCTTTCTTTTGATTTCGTTTCACTTTTTGCGATATAGGCAAGTCGAATTTTTGTATCATAGGCAAGTTTTTCTGATTTTTCTTCAATACCAGAGATGATGCTCTCCTCTTCAGCCGAAAGCTTGGGGCCGTCTTTCCCTCCAGACGATTCAAGCGGTCCGATGAATGTTATGTGTATAAAATCTTTTATTAGTTCCAGCGGTTGTTTTAGAATTGTCCCAAAATCAACATTTCTGCTGCTAGATCCTTCTTTTTTTGATTTAACATAGTTTAGGCCCTCTTTTTTCCACTCATCATCAACAGGCCTGGCCAAAACTTGTATCCATATCTCTTCGCCATCTTCTTCGAGTTTTGATAATACGCCGGTTATTCCTGCCAGTGGATCTACCTGAAAGTTATTGAAGGTTTTTATTGGCAGGTAGTCATTCTTCGTTAATCTTATATCTGCTGCAGCGAACGACCTTTCTCTTGTAAAATTTTCATCTTCAAGCTTTTTAGTGTAATCTTCTACCTCAACAATATCTGCGCTTGGATATTGAGCATAAATTTGTCCCTCAACAAAGTCCTTGATATTTTTAGGCATCCAAACAAAGAAATTAATCACCTTACTATCGGCGACTATTTCAAAACTGATATGATCTTGAACGGTACCTTCTTTAATGTGTTCTTTTTTTGGCTTAAGAATTCCGTGAAGCGTTGCGAACATCATCTCTGCAGCTGTCGGATCTTTGTCATTTGTTTTGGGTATCTTTATTTTTAAAATAGCTGTTTCCTGTTTTTCAATGAATTGGGCTTTTCGACGATTCTGCCAGGCAAAAAGCAAAAATAAAGCCACAAAAACCCACCAAAAGTACATTAAAACAGAGACGATTCCTTGAAAAATTGCTGTTATTATTTCTAACATTTATCCCCTAGTTTAAAGTATACAACGATCTCTTAACTTTTTTGAACCTTGGTTTTTGAAGATTTAGAGCAACAGTATTTGGTTTTACAATTCTTTTTTCGAGTACTTTTTCTATAATAACACTTTTATGAAGCGGAGCGTCAGATTCTTTTAGTATCGAAACAATAACTTCTTCTATTATTCCCGGCTTGTATCCCCACTCAGATAGGGCGTATATCCCTCTACCAACTAAAATAAAGTCCTTATTTTTAATAAGCTCATTATGAACAGATTGTTTGGTTACTTTTTTCTCGCCGATCTTGCTTATTTTTTTTGCAAGTTCCTCGTAATGAATCGGTTTGCCGTGTTTTTTCATGACGTATTTTGATTTATCTTTAATCGATTTAGGATTTATTTGCGGCCAGCTTGCAAGGCCCCATCTTCCGTCATCGGTTTTTATAATTTTGATATTTGCGCCAAGGGCTGCTTTGACAATTTTTGGGTCTAGTCCTATTTTTTCTGCAATTTTTTTTTCCGTAAGGGTTTTGCCTGAGTTTTCAAGTTCCTTTTCGGCTAGGATTGAGGCAGATTTTAATTTACTGAATTTAAGATTCTTAGTCAGCCATCCCTCGCGTATATTATTAGAGTTTTTTATGTAATTTATCTTCTTACTTAAATTGGCAACAAATTTTAAACCGTTGGCCTGATTTAATTCGTTGTTTGTTAGCGCTTTCGAGACGTTTTCCTGGGAAACAAATCCTCCATTTTTTAAAACCTCGTCCTCGATTAGATTAATGGCTTTTTTTGTTTCTTTCGAGAGGCAGTTTTCAGATATTTTCTTTATGCCATTATTTACGATTTGTCGAACTCTTTCTCTTGTAATCTTGTATTTGTCACCAATTGTTTGAAGCGTTGCGGGTTTTTGATTTATACCAAAACGGACTCGCAAAATTTCTTTTTCGCGTTCCTTTTTTATTTTTGGGCATAATTCGATTGAATCATTGGCTATTTTTACCCAGTCGTTTTTAACAGAAAATAATGAACTTTTTTCTTCCATACTTGCATAATTATATCAGAATTTAGCTTAAGTGTCAATTATTTTCAGGAATCTGTTTTTGGGGGTTCCCATGAAGCCCACTTACAATCGGGATATCTTGAACAGCCCCAAAAGCTTCTATTTCTCTTAGTTTTTTTTATTATCACGTCACCTTTTTTGCACTCCGGACACTTTTGGCCCGTTTTGTTAACTATTGGCTTGGCGTTTTTACATTCCGGGAATCCAGAACAAGCCAAAAATTTTCCAAAGCGACCATGTTTGATTACCATATCTTTACCGCACTTTTCACATTTTTCGTCTGTTTTTTCCGTAAGGTCGAGCTTTTTGATTTTTTCTTCCCCTTTTGTAATTGATTTTGAAAACGGTCCCCAGAACTCAAATACCGGTTTTTTCCAATTGGTTTTACCGTTTGCAACTTCGTCTAGTTCTGACTCCATTTTGGCGGTAAACTCCACGTCAACAACCTCTGGAAAATTTTCAATAAGCATATCGTTAACAATAAAACCAATCTCTTGTGGTATTAAAAATCTTTTTTCAACCACTACATATCCCCTATTCTTAATTGTGGAGATTGTCGGTGCATAGGTTGACGGCCGACCGATGCCGTTTTCCTCAAGAACCTTTACCAGGGACGCCTCTGAGTAACGAGTCGGCGGTTGTGTAAATTTCTGTTCCGGAATAATTTTTAACAGATTGCATTCTTCCCCTACTTTCATATCTGGCAAAACAACCTCTTTATTTAAAAGATTTTGTTTTTCTTTTGTTCCCTCAAGGTAGACCCTTGAAAAACCCTCAAATTTTACTTGTTTTCCGTTTGCTCTTAGAAGATAATCGCCAGCTTTAATATCAACCCTAAGCGTGTCTAGTATCTCGGGATTCATTTGCGAAGCAATCGCTCTTTTCCATATCAATTTATAAAGCTTAAGAAGGTCTTTTTCTAGAAATTGATTTAGATCGTCTGGCTTTCTAGAAAATCTTGTTGGCCTAATTGCTTCGTGGGCTTCTTGGGCGCCTTTTTTTGATTTATAAAATTTAGGACTTTCGGGCAGATATTCCTTGCCATAATTATTTTTAATAATCGTACGCGCCTCCTCTATCGCTTGCTTTGAAACGTTAAGAGAATCGGTTCTCATGTATGTTATAAGGCCCACAGAGCCCTCTCCTGGTATTTTTTGGCCTTCATACAACTTTTGTGCAAGGGTCATTGTTTTTTTAGCTGAGAACCCTAATTTACGAGCCGCTTCTTGTTGTAACGTTGAGGTTGTAAATGGTGGCGAGGGATGTCTTTTTTTCTCTGATCGGGCAATATCGGAGACGGTAAATTTTTGATTTTTTAAATAATCTAAAATTTTATCGGTATTTTTTTTATTTAAGATTTTAAGATTTTTGTTTTGGAATTTTAATAATTTGACTTGAAACTTATCTTTTATCCCCTGTCCCGTGACTTTTGATAGCTGTGCTATAATTTCCCAAAATTCTTCACTTTTAAATTTTTTTATCTTTTGCTCTCTTTCGACTATCAGCCGAAGTGCAACCGATTGAACTCTTCCAGCCGAAAGACCTCTTCTAATTTTTTTCCAAAGGAGTGGCGAAAGATTATAACCGACAAGGCGATCCAAAACCCTTCTTGCCTGTTGTGCATCAACTAAATTTTGATTTATAGATCGAGGGTTTTCTACGGCTTTTATTATCGCTTCCTTTGTAATCTCGTGAAAAGTGATTCTTTGAAAATTAATTTTTGAGTTTTTATTCTTATCGTTTATCGCTTGCACTAAGTGCCAAGCGATCGCCTCTCCTTCTCGGTCTTCATCAGTCGCTAGAATTATTTTTTCCGCCGCCGCCGCCTCTTTTTTAAGGGCGGTTAGTTGCTTTCTTGATTTAACCGGTATTATGTACTCTGGGTCCATATTATCTGTGTTGATACCGAGCTTTGATTTTGGTAAATCTCGAATATGACCATAGGAAGCAAGGACTCGATAGTCCTTTCCTAAATACCCTTCAATTGTTTTTGCCTTTGCTGGCGACTCTACGATAACTAAATTCATGCTAATCAATTCTAGAATGTAAATTCAAAAATGTAAAATAAAAACTATTTTAGGCCGTAAACCATTCCACCCAAATGTCTGATTTTATTTTTTATTTCCATCATTGTTAATATTTTTGAAATTTCTTTTGAATCTCTCTTTGTTTTTCTGGTAATTTCGTCTATGTGGAGATTTTCTTCTTTTAGTATCTCGAATATTATTCTTTCATCATCGTTTTCGGGCTTTGCTATATTTAAATTATTTTCTATGCCAAAATCTTCTAAAATATCCGTCGCTTCTGTAACGGGTTTAGCGCCTTGTTTGATTAGATTGTTTGGACCTTTGGCTAGCGGATTATAGATTGGTCCCGGAATGGCATATATCTGTCTGTTCTGTTCGATTGCGAAGCTGGCAGTATGAAGTGTGCCGGAGTGTTCTCCGGCTTCAGTAACTAAAACTCCTTGAGATAGTCCGGAGATTATGCGATTTCTTGCTGGAAAATTTTGTTTTAGCGCTGGCATGCCAATCGGTTGCTCGGATATTAAGCAGCCATTTTCAGTAATTTTACTTGCCAGGCCAAAATTTGTGCTAGGGTAAATCTGGTCTAGTCCATTGGCAAGAACTGCAACAGTTCGGCCACCAGTAGCAGAAAGAGCGCCACGGTGTGCTTCGGTGTCAAGGCCGAGTGCAAGGCCGGAGATAATTGTTATTTTATTTTGGGCAAGCTCTTTTGAGATTTCAAAGGTTGCACGTTTTCCGTAATCGGTGCCTTTTCTTGAACCGACAATCGAGATTGAAATTTCGTCTTTAGGGTAAATCTTCCCCTTAATGTATAAAACATAAGGCGGATTGTGAATCTCCTTAAGAAGAGTTGGGTATTCTTTATCGGTTATTAATAAGATGTCAATTTTATTCTTTGTTAAATTATCAAATATTAAGTCAGGATTGGTGTTTTTCTTTTTTAAAAAAAAGGACTCTACCCAGTCATCTTTTAATCCCGCTTTTTTAAATTCAGAAAAAGATCCCTGCCAAGCATCTTTAAGGTTAGGAAAAAAACCGATAATTTTTTGCCAATGGCTGGATCGAATGCCCTCAATTGATGCAAAAGCGGCCCAATATTTTTTCATAACATAAGTATAATATAAAAAACACTTAAGTTTAAATAGATTTTTAAAAAGTAAAAAAGTAAAGGGGCGACACCTTGCGTTGTGTCGCCCCGAGGGTTAGGGTTCGATGTTCGCAATGTCGTGAACATCGACCCACGGTTCCCCGTCTTCTTCGGGGAGCGGTAGTCCAGCGACACCCTCGATCTCATGGTCGTGGGTTGTGATCGCGAAGACCAGGGTATGCCCGAACCGGTCTACGCCTTCGTCTGTGTGGACGATATCGACGGTTGTTCGGAAGGTGATTCCGTTACACACACCTTCCGCGTCGTAGATGTCCCGGTCGTCAGGCAGGTGGCGAGATGACTCCAGGTCGTGAACGATCTCTCGCCACCTCATCTCTTCGGACGAGAGGCCCCTGATCAAGTCCGAAATTCCTAGTGAGGCCGACTTTGAGGCGATTCCATCGACGGCTCGGTTGGCCCATTCGATGATCTTCGCCTCTACATCTTTAGAGGCCTTCTTGAAGTGCACGCTCATCTTTCTACCCCCTTGCTCGAAGCTGACGACTCAAGTATTAAATTATAAAAATAATGATTTGTCAATAGAAAAATTTATAATTGCAAAAAATATGTTTGTAAAAAATTATAAAATTAAGCTTGACAATTTATAGAATTCGTGCTATCCTACTATGTCACTCTCGGGTAGGAGTGAAGAAGTAATTTAAGCCATCATCATAACAAAAGTTGTTGTGAGTGTCCCAATGGTAAGCTGGGTCGTTTAACCTCATCACCCTCCTGAGGCCGGCTCGCTTACCGGAGGGACTCTCCCAACAACAACGGCAGTAATTGTTGAAACTGCTCAAGTGTCAGACACGGTTTGTTGATGGGAGAAATCAAAAAGACGGTGAGTTCCCCCTGCACCGTCTTTTTGATTTTTTTATTCTGTTGTCGTGCCCTCAAAATCCTCTTCGTTTAATTCGGCCTCTTCCTTTGTGGCTCTCACGATGCCATCTTTATGATGAGCTGGTGAATAAATAGTATAAAGCTTTAGTTCTTCTGAATCAGAGGTATTTACAACGTTATGCTCCGCTCCGGCTGGTACGATGATGGCGCTACCGTCTTTAACGTCATATTCATTTCCATCTATATAAACCTTGCCGTTTCCTTTTTCGAACCTAAAAAACTGATCATTCTCGTTATGAATCTCCATGCCGATATCTTCTTTCGGTCTGAGTGACATCAATACTAACTGAGAGTGCTTCCCGGTGTAAAGAACCTTTCTGAAATTAGTATTTTCTAGTGTTAGCTCTTCAATTTCTCCATGATACCCCTTCATGATATCTCCTTTCATTATTAATTGTTGCCTATTTATTTTATTTAAAATTTAAGCAAAAGACAAGTCGTCATCTTTTCCATATTGTCTTTTATCTTTAGATGATATTGGCCCTATTTTTTTAAGAGCCGACAATGAAAAACGATTTTACTTGCGAGTTAGCTTTAAATTGTTGTGTTTTTTATTCCCTTTTCAGCAAGAGCTAAGATAGAACTGGTTAGCTTCTTAATTTTTTCTTCAAC
>DLNA01000031.1:0-22223 GCA_002476865.1 Patescibacteria group bacterium UBA7522
AAAACAGCCGATGCTGAGCTGGTCTCGTCTGATTATAAAGGGTCGCAATATTCGTCGATATTTGACGGATATTTAACTAAAAATATTGGTGATAATTTTTTTAAAGTTTTTGCTTGGTACGACAACGAATGGGGTTATTCTTGTCGTTTAGCTGATCTGGCTTATTTTATAGGAAAGAAAAAATAATCACATGAAGAGAGCGGTACAATCGGGGCCAAAATCAATCAAAAACATAAATGTTAGAAATAACAAGGTTCTGGTAAGAGTTGATTTTAATCTCCCGATTCATGGAGTCAAAATCACAGACAGTTCAAGAGTTATTGCGGCAAAAAAAACTATCGATTGGTTAATTAAAGAGGGTGCTACGGTTTTTTTAATTTCTCACTTTGGTGATGCTAACGGCAAGAAAGATAAGAATTATAGTTTAAGAAAAATTTTGCCGTTTGTTAAAAAAACCCTTGGCCAAAAAATTATTTTTGTTCCTGATTGTATCGGTAAAACTCGAGATGAGGCCATTTTAAAATCTAAAAAAGGCCAAATTTATCTTCTTGAAAATACAAGGTTTTATTTTGGAGAAAAGGAGAATGATCCGATTTTTGCCAAAGAGTTGGCTCGCGGCTATGATTATTTTGTTAATGAGGCCTTTTCTTCTTCGCATCGAGCCCACGCCTCAACGGTTGGGATTACAAAATATCTTCCTTCCTACTCGGGATTTAATTTAACTGAAGAGTGTGAGGCCTTATCGTCTATATTGGAAAATCCGAAGTCGCCGTTTGTGGCCGTAATTGGTGGTGCTAAAATATCTTCAAAAATTGATATCTTAAAAAATCTTATTGAAAAAGTAGATGTTCTGATAATCGGTGGCGGAATGGCAAATAATTTTTTGGCGGCAGAGGGCTATGAAATAGGGAGGTCTTTTTATGAGGAGAATTTTATTGATTCTGCCGAGGAAATTTCGCGGATGGCTTATGATAAGGCAATAGAGTTTTTATTACCTGACGATGTTTTGGTTGCTAAGAAGATTGGGGCAAGGGCTCGTGTTCAAAAAAAGGATATCGATCAGGTTTCGAAGGGGGATGTCATTGCTGATATTGGGCCAAAATCTGTCGCCAAATTTATAGAGCCAATTAATTTTGCTGGGACAATTTTTTGGAATGGCCCGCTTGGAATCTCTGAATTTAAACCTTTTTCTGGCGCTACCCAGGCGCTGGCAAATGTGATATCAAAATCTAAGGGGAGGTCAATTATCGGCGGTGGTGACACTCTAGCTTCCGTAAAGGGTAAAAACCTTAAATTTGACTTTGTCTCTACCGGAGGTGGGGCAACACTAGAGCTCGTAGCTGGCCATAAGTTGCCCGGGATAGAGGCACTAAGATAGTTTGTGACAACTTTTATATAAATTTAAATTTTGATATTATAATTTTAAATAAAAATAAAAGACAATTAGTGGCCGTTTATGATTTGACGCCTATGTTTTTAAATACAAGTCCATTTTCTACTTTATTCATAACTAACAGCTTGTAACTCCAAATTCTGATTTCTAAACGATTGGATCATAATTAATTTGCTTTATTGAACAATTTTTTAGATAATAAAGATAATAAAAACGTGGGGGTAATATGAGAGGTAAAATTGTTATTGCTAACTGGAAGATGAATCTTTCGGTTCCAGAGAGTACGGTTCTTCTAGAAAAATATTTATATGAGATAAATCCAGAGCGGACCGAGGTAATTGTTTGTCCTTCCTTTTTAGATATTTATAGCGCCGAAAAGGTTTTGCAGGGCTCCAAGATAAAAGTCGGTTCTCAGGATATTTTTTATGAAGACGAGGGTTCATATACTGGTGAGGTTTCGCCAAAGCAATTAACTGGTTTTGTTGAATATACTATTGTTGGTCATTCAGAGAGAAGAAAAAACTTTGGCGAAACAGATAAGATTGTAGCCAAAAAAGCTGCAACGGCTGTCAGGCACAAAATTGCACCAATTGTTTGTGTTGGCGAGAATCTTCATGAAAAGATGGATGGTTTAACAAAGCTTGTTGTAACTGGTCAGCTCGAGGCCTGTCTTTCGGATTTAACTTCAAAAGAAATAGAGGGTATTATAGTCGCCTATGAACCAGTTTGGGCTATCGGGACGGGTCATGTATGCGATCCCAAGGTGGCTAATGAGGTTGCGAGAAACATTAGGAATTTAATAAGGGTTCTTTTTGGTCAAAAAGCAGCGGATCGAGTACATATTGTGTACGGAGGTAGTTTGGACTCGAAAAATATAGGTGTTTTTTTGAGTCAGCCAGACCTAGACGGTTTTTTGGTCGGAGGCGCATCTCTGGACCATAAAGAATTTTCCGAGATTGTTGCGAGGGTTGATGTAGGCCCTTTGGCCAAAGCAAAACCATCCCCAAAAACAAGCTCTAAAAATAGTCGAAATAAAAAAACATCCAAAAATAAAAAATAGAATGTTTTTTGGAGGGAAGGTTTTTGAAAATTTTGCCTTTTGGTCAATAGCTTTTTATTTTTAAAAAGGAGTCGTTTATGTTAGTTAATCCCGTTTCTTTGTATAAAAAAGCGCGCAAGCACGGTTTTGCTATCGGCGCTTTTAATACCTCTAACGCGGAGATAACAAAAGCAATTATAAAAACCGCTGAACGTCTAGGGTCTCCGGTTATCATTGAAACATCTGAGAATGAGATGGCTCACGTCGGGTCAGAGGTTATGGTAGCCGAAATTACAGCGATTGCCAAAAACACCAAAATTCCAGTTGCTTTACATCTAGATCATGGCAAGAGCTTTGAAAGTGTAAGGGAGGCAATTAGGGCTGGGTATAGTTCTGTTCACATAGATGGTTCAACGCTCGCTTTTGAAGAAAATTTTAAATTAACTAAAGCTGTTGTCGATTTAGCCCATAACAACAAGGTGGCTGTAGAGGGGGAGGTTGGTCATATTGAGGGGAACTCATCTGAGCACAAATTACCTTTTGAGATAAAAAAAGAAAATTTAACAGATCCAGGTGACGCCGCCTTTTTTGTCAAAAAGACCAAAGTTGATATTCTGGCAATCTCTATAGGGAATATTCATGGTCTTTACGAAACTACGCCGATGCTTGACTTTGATAGGTTGGAAGAAATCTCAAAATCAGTAAAATTGCCTTTTTCTCTTCACGGTGGATCGGGTATTCCTAAAAATCAAATCCAAAAAGCGATTGCTTTTGGGATTACCAAAATAAATGTTAATACAGAGATAAGAGTGGCTTTTAAAAGGGGGCTTTTGCACGAATTCGATCTTCGCCCCGATGAGGTAGTCCCCTATAAATACCTTCCGGCCGGTTCCGCGGCTGTTGAAAAGGTGGTTGAGTCAAAAATCAAAATTTTCGGTAGTGCGGGTCAAGCATAGTTTTTGACGGCAGATTACTAAAAAAATCTCTAAATACAATTAAATAATAAATTTTTACGAAATGACTAGCGGTTGAAATGTATTCTTTTTTCTGTCAGAATAAAAGGCATAATGGAGGGGGAAGGCCTTGAATAAAAAAACAAAAAACATCCTTTGGTTTAATGAGGTTGGAAAAGACGACGGCGCTTTAGTTGGTGGCAAGGGTGCAAACTTGGGAGAGCTGACAAAGGCCGGTTTTCCTGTTCCCTCCGGCTATATAATTACTGCGCAGGCCTATTTCGATTACATCAAAGAGACGGGTTTAGATAAAAAAATTGAAAAAATTTTAGATGGATTAGATTTTGAGGACTCGAAAGATCTTCAAAAAAGAGCCGAAGAGGTTAAATCGTTAATACGCAAAACGAAACTACCTGAACATTTAAATAAAGAGATATTAGAGGCATATAAAAAGTTGGCGGTTGAAACAAGAACCGAAAAGCTTTATGTGGCAGTAAGGTCATCGGCAACAGCTGAAGACCTAGCCGATGCTTCATTCGCCGGTCAACAAGCGACCTATCTTAATGTGATAGGCACTAGAGATCTTTTAAAGGCGGTCCATGATTGCTGGGCTTCACTTTTTGAGGCCAGGGCAATTTACTACAGAAACGACAAGGGTTTTAGTCAGCTTGAAGTTGGTATAGCGGTTCCGGTTCAAAAAATGGTTAATTCAGATACCGCTGGCGTTATGTTTACAATCGACCCAACCAATAACGACCTGGATCATGTTTCCATCGAGGCAGCTTATGGCTTGGGTGAGGTTGTGGTTTTGGGGGCGGTTAATCCGGATCGTTATCTTATAAACAAAAAAACAAGAGAAATTTCAAAAAAAGAGATTGCAAAACAAACCTGGATGTTAACTCGTGAATCCGGCTCATCTGATACGGGCAATCTTGATGATTTGGAAAAAGAGGGGGTTGACGTTTCTCCGGAAAAACAAAAAGTTCAAAAAATATCCGACAAAGAGATCTTTAAGCTATTTGATCTGGCTATGGCGATTGAAAAACACTATGGAAAGCCCCAAGATACTGAGTGGGCAATCGAAAAGGGTCGTGTTTATATGGTTCAGAGTCGTCCAGTTACCACTCTGAACAGTGATCAGGGTCAAGAGAAAGGCGACGACGGAAAAAAAGTCGATCAGGATATTTCTGAAGCAGAGATACTCTTAAAGGGAGCGGCGGCCTCAACCGGAATGGCGGCTGGAAAAGTTGTTGTTATCCATTCGCCGAGCGAAATCGACAAGATCAAAGACGGTGATGTTTTAGTAACCGAGATGACAACTCCCGACTATGTTCCCGCCATGAAAAGGGCTAGGGGAATAGTGACAGATAAGGGCGGTCGAACATGTCATGCAGCGATTGTCTCTCGTGAGCTTGGGATTCCTTGTGTGGTTGGAACAGATACCGCAACAACTGTTTTAAAAGATGCTGGTGTGGTTACGGTTGATGGAAAATCAGGAATTATTTATAAGGGTGATGTTGTGCCACAAAAAGCGGACGATGATTTAAGTCAAGGTTCCGTTACTAGTGTTCAAACAGAGAAAATTATTACTGCTACGAAGCTTTATGTAATCTCGGCTGAGCCAGAGATGGCAGCCAAGCTTTCAGAGAGAGATGTTGACGGGGTGGGTCTTTTAAGAGCTGAATTTATAATCGCCGAGGACATAAAAGAACATCCTAAAAAGATGATCGAAGAAAAAAGGGGCGAAGAGTTTACGCAAAAATTAGCAAAAGGACTTTCAGAGTTTGCCGCCGCATTTCATCCCAGACCGGTTATTTATCGATTTACCGATTTTAAGACCAATGAATACCGCAATTTAACAGGTGGTGAAAAATACGAACCAGAAGAAGAGAATCCAATGATTGGTTTTCGTGGATGTTTTAGATATCACAAAGATCCAGAAGTTTTTAAGTTAGAAATAGATGCCATCAAAAAAGTTCGAGAATTGTATGACAATTTGCATGTAATGATACCTTTTGTAAGGACGATTGAAGAGTTCAGGGGCGTTAAGCAAATAATGAAAGATTTCGATTTGGCCCCAGAGCTTGATCCATCTTTTAAACTTTGGATTATGGTCGAAGTTCCATCGGCAGTTATTAGGATTGATGAATATATTAAAGAAGGCATTGATGGTGTTTCGATTGGCTCAAACGATCTTACTCAGCTAACTCTTGGCCTGGATCGTGACTCTTCGGTTGTGGCCGAACAATTCGATGAAAGAGATCCGGCTGTGCTTTGGATGCTAGAAAGAACAGTCAAGGCATGTCGAGATGCAGGGATAACGTGCTCGATATGTGGCCAGGCACCGAGTGTTTATCCGGAAATCACTCAAAAGCTAGTTGAGTGGGGAGCTACCTCTATCTCGGTAATGCCCGATGCCTTAGAAGATACAAGAAAATTAATCGCACAGGTTGAGGAGTGCATGATACTTTCAGAGCTAACAAAAGTAAAAAAAGAAATAGAAGATTTAAAGAATAAGTTAAATGAAAGTTAATTTTTAATTTAAGATTAAAGCACTTGAATATTTGAATAAAATATTTCATAATCAAAAAGTAATAAGTTTATTCCCGAAGGGGGAGGGTAATGAAGTGTCCTAATTGTGGTAATGAAGCGTTGTTTGTAAACGGAAAATATGTTTGCGTTGATTGTGGTATAGAGATTACGCCAGAACAGCAAGCATCCCAGACGATGAATGGTGATTTTAATCTAGATCCAAGTCAGTCAGTTTCGCCCCAAAGTGAAGTAGCTGACCGGTACACTAGTGTGGTCGTTTCGGATCCTTCTTTGCCGGAAGTTCCGCCAACCCCTCCATCTGATTCTGAAGTCGGATCATCTTCAATTACAAGTATTGACGACGACTCCAATAATTCACAAAGAGAATTTTCTCCCGATAGAGAAGTGGTTGAAAAGCCGGTGGAGGAGTTTTACAAAAATGAGCTTGAGTCAGCAGGTCAGGCCACAGAAGCAATCGGTTCGGGAGATGGTGTCTACGATTTTGGTAGTCCAAGTGAAGGTGTTTCAGCTGAGCCCGTTACTGGGGTTGGTCGGGTTGAGGCGGGTTCTTTTAGCGCACCGATTTCGGAAACTCCGCCCTTGAGCGATATATCTTCTAACGAAACAGTAATTGACTCGGCTCAGATTCAAGATGACTCTGCTGAAGAGGAAAATTTAAATAAAAATGACGGTTATTTTCAACCAAGCGCCTTTGATATCAAAGATACAAATCAAGAGCCGATGGAAAACATCGGTCCAAGCCAAACTTTTGAGTCGCCACCTATTACAGCTGGGGTTGGTGGTCAAGAGCCAACCATCGAAAATCTTCAGGAAACAGCTGCGCTCAAAAACGGAACTTTGCCAGAAAAAACCGATGATAATAATTTTGTGGAGTCGGTATTACCAGAGAGTGCTCCAGGGGCGTTACCAATGGAGAGTACGTCGAACAGTGATCTGGATACAATGCTAAGCTCTGTTGCTTCTGGCCAAAGTGTTGACGCCGTAAATCCTCCCACTGTTTACCCTCAAACAGAAGCCATAAATCAAGATTTTAATAATAACCTGAAAACAAAAAACATAAAGGAGGAACCCTCTATCCCTTCGGTAGAGAGTGTTTTTGGCGGAGGTAATGAGGATACGCCAACGCCCCAAGATTTTGGTTTACCTGCGCCTAGACCCGAAGCAAGATCAAATAAAAAAATAATTATTTTAAGTGCGGTCGGTCTAGTCGGGTTACTGATAATCGGGGCTTTACTTTTTGTTTTCTTGGGGGGTAAAAAAGATCCCTATCCAGTCACCCTGAGTCCCGAACAGATTACAACAATATCTGCGAATGTTTCGCAAGCGATGGACGAAAAACAAGACCTGACAGTAAGCTACAATTTAGAGGCAAATCTTTCAGATCTTTCAGCAAAAGAGGGTTTTGAAGAAAATACAGCTCTTTTGGAATATTTTAAGGAGGAATACAGGAATTCAGGCCTTTGGCTTCTTGATAAGGAAGACAATGTTTATCTTTCAAGTCAGATTAATGAAAAGATCAATAAACAGACATATATTTCGCAGGGTAGTACTACATATTTTTACGATAATCAGAAATTAAAATGGAATAAGGAGAGCGGCTATAAAATTTCAACAGTGCCCAGCTTCATTGATCCTCAGAGTAAGGGCGGTCTAATTTATGCTAGTTCCATAGAGTCGGCTCAATTACTTGGCGTTGAATCAATAAACGGTTTAAATACAAGGGTTTTCGGAATTCAGCCACAAAAAGATTTTTTAAAAAATCTGGATTTTTTAGGGAAAGTATTTAGTGATGCAGGTTATATCTCAACCGATGCTTCTGGTGTAAATTTGAAGGTTTGGATCGGAGATGATGACAAGATTTACAGGGTTTCCCTAGAAGGAAAAGTAAGTGTAGATGGAGACCAATTTAGTGGCGAAATCTATCTCAATACGTTAGCCGAATATAGCTATCAAAGCGTTTTGATAAAAAACCCGCTAGAAACGGCTGAGGGTGATCCGCCCGGTAAAATATCGTCAGATAAAATTATAGAGGGAAAGGAGGAGGGAGAGCCCTCCTCTGTTATTAATGAACCAATCGTGGAAGAGATAACTAGCGAAGAGGTTATTGGTATTGAAAAAAAGGAAAAAGAAATTATCAATGCAAAGGGGTAAGAGTTGAAAATTCAAAAAATCACGGCTCGAGAAATCTTTGATTCAAGGGGCAACCCAACGGTTGCCGCTTCTTGTTGGCTCGTTGATGGAACAGTGGCGGAAGCAGCCGTTCCATCTGGCGCATCGACTGGCAGAGATGAGGCCTTTGAGCTTAGAGACGGCGACCCCAAAAGATTTAATGGCTTGGGTGTTTTGAGAGCCATTGCAAACATTGAAAAAATTATAAGCCCTGCTTTGATTGGCCAAGATGCAAAAGATCAATCTGGTATAGACAAGAAGATGATTCAAATTGATGGCAGCGAAAACAAAGAAAATCTTGGTGCCAATTCCATTTTAGCTGTTTCTTTGGCAGTCGCAAGAGCTCAAGCAATCGCTGACGATATTGAGCTATATGAATATCTGGGAGTTAAGTTTAACGGTGCTCATCGGAAAAGATATTATCTACCAACACCAATGTTTAATGTAATTAATGGCGGCAAGCATGCTGAAAATAACATTGATATACAAGAGACGATGATAGTTCCGATTATTTTTAAATCCTTTAAGGAAAAAATGAGAGCGGGTGTTGAGATATACCAAGCACTTAAAAAGGAACTTTTTTTAGAAGGACTCTCCGTCGGTCTTGGAGATGAGGGTGGTTTTGCGCCAAATCTAAGGAGCAATAAAGACGTTTTTGTTTATATCGAAAGAGCCATAGAAGAGGCCGGATATTCAAAAAATAGCGTTAGAATCGCAATTGACCTTGCTGCCGATTCACTTTATGACTCCAAAAAGAAAACATATCTTTTGAGGGCAGAAAAAAAAGATTTTGATCCGAATCGTTTAATAAATATTCTCTCCCTTTGGGCCAGGGATTACAAAATATTTTCTATTGAAGATGGTCTCTTTGAAAATGATAACAAATGGTCCGAATTAACAAAAAAAATTAAGCCAACCTTATCAATTGGTGATGATCTTTTAGTGACTCAAAAAAAGAAAATTGAAAAAGCGGCTAAGGAGAAAAAAGCGAACGGTGTTATTATAAAACTAAATCAGGTTGGTACATTGAGTGAGGCAGTCGGGGCGGTAAAAGAGGCTCAAAAAAATAAATTAAAAGTTATTGTCTCTCATCGATCCGGAGAAACCTCAGACCCTTTTATAGCGGACTTTGCGGTAGCAGCAGGGGCTGATTTTATAAAGTCAGGGGCTCCGGCCAGAAGCGAGAGATTGGCGAAGTATAATAGATTATTAAGAATTGAAGAACATATAAATTTAAAAAATAAATAAGGAGGTAGATTGAACAAGTTATTATCTTATGCCGGAGAGCTTTGTAACGGTCAGGGTTGTAAAGAAATTGAAATGGATCCGAGTTTTGTAACTAAATTAGTAGCAATTTTGGGTGGCTTTGTTGTTTTTCTTGTTTTTCTTCTGATAATATCTTTTGGTTTTTGGCTTTGGATGTTGATAGACGCTCTAAGACGTAAAGAAGAAGAATTTAAAAAAATAAATAGCGGCGATAAGATTTTATGGCTAGTAATTCTTTTGGTATCGCTGGTAATGGGTCTTTGGTTTGTGGCCGCACTTGTGTATTTTTTTGTTATTTATCGTGCCCTGAAAACAAAAAACAAAAAGTAGGAAAAACATTGAAAAAGATTTTACTTATTATTTTTGATGGTTTGGCCGACCGACCAATAAAAGAGCTTGGCGACAAGACGCCTTTAGATGTGGCCAAAACACCAAATCTTGATCGGCTTACATTTTTGGGGGCAATTGGGACTCAAAACGCTCTTTCTAAAAAAGAATACCCAACGTCAGAAGAGAGTCATTTTGAAATTTTTGGCTATGAGCATATTGGTGATATGCCTGGTCGCGGAGTTCTTGAAGCACTGGGTCTTGGTGTTCCGGTGGGGAGGGGCGAGCTGGCTTTAAGAGTAAATTTTGCGACTGTCGACGAAAACCTAAAGGTTTTAGATCCTAGGGCGGGAAATATAAAAGATAATAGGTCTTTTTCAGAACTGGTTAAAGAAGAAAAGATCAATCAATTTAACTTTCGGCTTTATCCCGGGTTAGCTCATCGGGCGGCATTAGTTGTTTCTGGCGGTCCAGTCAGTAGTGCTATCAATCATCATTCAACTATTGTTACCGATACTGACCCCCACAAAGCCAAGAATCATCTTGGTGGTGATAGGGTGATAAGACCTAGCGCTGTTGATAATAAGGCGGAATCTGTCCTAACGGCTGAAGCGCTATGGAAATATCAACTATTAACTCATAATAAGCTAAATAGTTTTATTGAAAATAAGGTAAGAAAAAGGCAGGGTCTTTTGCCTGTTAACTTCCTTTTGACAAGAGGGGCGGGCTTTAAAAAAGAGGTCGATAGTTTTTACGAGAAATATAAATTAAATGCAGCATGTGTCGCCGGGGCGCCACTTTACAAGGGAATCGCTAAATATTTTGGTATGGATGTAGTTGATGTTCCGGGGGCTACCGGTGGTGTTGACACCAATATTGACGCTAAAGTCAAAAAATCAACCGAACTTCTTCGCTCCGGTTATGATTTTGTCTTCATGCACCTAAAGGGCGCAGACGTTGTTGCTGAGGAAGATGGTGACTTTGAGGCAAAAATAAAATTTTTTGAAAAAGCTGACAAGGCGTTTTCTGATCTGACTAGATTTCAGGGTATAATATGTATAACGGGAGACCATGCGACCCCGTGTATTTTAAAGGATCATAGCGCCGATGAAGTTCCAATCCTAATAGTCGGAGAAAAGAGTGACCAGGTTCAAAGATTTACCGAAAAAGAATCTAAAAATGGTTCGCTAGGTCATATTAAAGGAAAAGAGATTATGCCAAAATTAATCAATGAGGCCAAGAATGTTTGATTTTATTACAATTGGAGGCGCAACAAGGGATATTTTCTTTAAATACGATAATCTGCAAAAAAGAAAAGATAAAAAGTCAATCTCGGGTAGTTTTTTGATGGTTCCCTATGGCGAAAAGATGGTTTCGAAAAAGGTTTTTTATGCATACGGCGGCGGCGCTTTTAATGCGTCAACCTGCATAGCACGGCTCGGGGGTCGCGTGGCGGCAGTTTGTAACATTGGCTCCGAGGGAACTGGTAGCTTGGTCTTCAGGGCCCTTAAAGACGAAGGAGTAAACGTCTCTTTAATATCTCGTGACAAAAATAATCATACCGGTCTTTCGATTTTTATTTTGGGTAAAGACAATGAGCACAGTGGGTTCCTAGAAAGAGGCGCCAACGATTTTTTAAAGATAGAAAAAATTAGTTATTTAAAAAAAACACGCTGGATATATCTCAGCTCCTTAACAGGAGAATCGTCGGATTTAATAGAAAAAGTTTTTAATTTTTCGGCAAAAAAGAATATAAAAATCGCCTTTAATCCTGGTTCAGAGCAGCTTAACAGGGGTGCTAAGTATCTTTCTGGTTACATAAAAAAAACCGAAATATTAATTCTAAATATGGATGAGGCAAAAGCACTGGTTTTTTCGGGCGGTGTTAAGAAGATTAAAAATAGAAGAGAGTTATTATTTGAGCTCGAAAAGCTTGGTGCTAAAATAACGGTTGTTACTGATGGTCAAGACGGCTGTCATTTAATAATTGATAAAAAGATTTATAGCCAGGCAGCGATTCCTTCACCTGTTTTTGATACTACTGGTGCGGGCGATTCCTTTGGCGCAACTTTTGCTTATGCGATTTCCAGGGACTTTGGTGTTAAAAAAAGCTTAAAGATGGCGGCGATTAACTCATCGTCGGTTGTCTCTTATATGGGAGCTCAAGACGGTTTATTAAAATTAAATCAGATAAGACGTTCAAAATGGCTATCGGAAAAAATTTAAAACCAACTCATACTCATCAAATTAAATTATTTAAGATTTTTAGAGATAAAAATCGAAGAAAAGTTTTTATTTATTCTTTTATTTTAATTCTGGTTTTATTTGGTCTTTACGGTGCTCTTAATCTAGTTCGTCTAGCGCCTAAAGAAGAGGAGAGACAGGACTTGGTTTTTGATACTGGGGATCGTCCGTTACCCGAAGAGATTAAAATTTGGATAAATGCAAAAGGTGGTCTAAATATGCGATCAGAACCATCAAAAGAGAGCCAGATTGTAAAGATCATACCAAACGGAACGGAGCTTACGGCGATAGAACTATCCGGGGATTGGTACAAGGTTAGCTACGACGGCAAGATTGGCTGGGTGCATAGGGATTTTATAAAAACATTTAAAGAAGAGGAAAGCAACAATCTTTCTGGAGATTGGAAATCTTACAAGAGTGCCGCCTATTCTTTTAACGTGAAATATCCGAAAGATTGGGTTTACCTGAGCTATGGAGCAAATACTGCTGCAAATCTGCTTGACTATATTGCTTTTGGGCTCCAGCTCTCTGACCAGTTAGATCCGGCGATTTTACCACCGATTGTTGTTAAGGTAACCAGCGATTCGGATAGTGTGGTAATGGATCTTTATAATAAAAAAACAGAATCTAAAAAAGAACCTGTCACCATCTCTAGTAAAAACAGCGTTAAGTATACCTATATTTCTAGCTCGGGAGTACAGATGACTGCTTTTGTTGTTTCGAGCGGAAAATATACTTATATCCTGGAGGAGAGCGGCGGGTACGCAGATGAACTTAACGAGATGGCAAAAGGATTTAATTTTTTATAATATTTTTTAAAAACAGAGATATTATTAATTGAAAATAACACTGATCTCTGACAAAATATAAACTAGAAAAGAAAATTTTTTGAATATATTTAAAAAATTTGGAGGGTTTTATTAAAAATTTTTTTTCGCCTAGAAGCGTTGCTGTAATCGGTGTTTCTCGAGAGCCGAATAAAATCGGATATATAATTTTTGATAATCTCTTGTCTTCTTTTAAAGGAAGCGTTTTTGGCGTTAATCCAAATGCGGAGATTGTTTTAGGTGAACATCTTTTTAGAACGGTTCTTGATATTAAGCCAAGTATTGATCTTGCAATAATTTCGGTACCGGCAAAGATAGTTCCAAGGATCCTTGAATCATGTGGGAAAAAGAAAATTCCTTACGTGGTTATTATCAGTTCTGGTTTTTCTGAGGTTGGAAATTCGGGGAAATTAAGAGAAGAAGATGTTAAAAAAATCTTAAAGAAATACAAGATGAGAGTACTTGGCCCCAATTGCCTTGGTCTAATAAATAACTTTAATAATTTAAATGCATCTTTCGCAACTACAAAATTACCATCTAAATATAAAGTGGGTGTTTTTTCTCAGAGTGGGGCAATGGGAGCAGCAATGCTCGACTTCGCTAATGGTGGGGGTTTTGGCTTTTCTTATTTTGTTAGTTTGGGCAACAAGGTTGATGTATCTGAAGTGGATCTTTTAAGATCGTGGCTAAATGATCCAAGCGTTGAGATTGCTGTTGGTTATTTAGAGGACGTTAAAGATGGTAAGAGGTTTTTAGAGGAAGCGAAAAAATTTACTAATAAAAAACCGTTGATTCTTCTTAAGGGCGGTCTTACGAAAGCCGGTGAAAAGGCCTCTAATTTACACACCGCAGCTATGGCTCAAGACGAAACGGTTTTTAGGGCCGCCATGAAAGAGGCGGGGGTCGTTTTAGCAAAGAATTTAAGTGAACTATTTGAGTTGGCAGTGGCATTTTCGGAAAATTCTCTCCCTGGGGGTAAAAATTTAGCAATTATTTCAAATGCTGGTGGCCCCTCAGTTGTAACAGCCGACGCCTGTGAGGTTGAGGGAATAATTCTCCCGTCCTTATCTTCCTTTTCTGTTCATGAACTGGCCCAAAAAACAGAGGCCGCCTCGCTGGAAAACCCAATAGATCTGCGAGGAGATGCTACGAGTAACGACTTTTTTTTAGCAGTAAAGCTGGCCCTTAAAGATAAAAATATAGACGGAATTTTAATTATTGTGTCCCCTCAAAGAATGACAGAGGTTGACGAGATTGCTTGGAGCATTGTGTCGGCAAAAAAAAGTGCCCAAAAGCCAATTTATGTTAATTTTTTGGGCGGCGAAGTTGTCTCTTCGGCGATAGAAATATTGAGGCAAAACGGAGTTCCGACCTTTGCTTATCCGGAACAGGCCGTGAAGGCCTTTCGATATCAAGCAAATTTTAAAAGCACCTCTACTAAAAAAATAAAAAATGATGGTCGCCACCCGAAACATAAAGTTGCAAAATCTGTTATAAAATTTTCAGGCAATCAGATGGATAGTGTAAAGCTCTCAAAGATTCTTGAGCTTTATGATATTGATATGGCGGAGGTTCGCTTGGCTCGCTCCAAAAAAGAAGCAGCCAAAGCAATCGAAGAGATAGCTCCTCCGGTTGTGATGAAAATCTCATCGCCAGATATAATCCATAAAACCGATGTTGGAGGGGTAATACTTGGCGTTAAGAACGGTAAAGAGGCCGAAGATGCGTTTGAAAAGATAATCAATAATGTCAAAAAGAATGATCCAGGGGCAAGAATAGATGGGGTTACTGTAATGGAAACAGCTCATGAGGGTTTGGAGCTTATAATTGGGGCCAAAAGAGACAGGGTTTTTGGCCCGGTTTTAATGTTTGGTTTCGGTGGAATTTTGGTAGAACTAATCTCTGATTATAGTTTGGTAATTGGGCCGTTTGATCGATCTAAGATAAAAAAATTAATCAATGAAACGAAAGCAGCAAAGATTATTGATGGCTACCGTTCTTCAAAAAAATATAGCAGAAAAGCTGTCGAGGATGTGCTTCTAAATCTAGGAAGATTAATTACCGATCACCCCGAGATTGAGTCAGTTGAGATTAATCCGCTGGTTTTATCCGATACTGGCAGGGGTGCACTTGGCCTTGATGCAAAGATAAAAATAAATCAAAATGTGTTAGAATAAATAAGAAAGAGGGTAAGTATAGAACTATTAACGGGTAATGAAGTTGTTTTAAGAGCGGCCCTTAAAGCGGGGGCAAATGCTTTTTTTGGCTATCCGATAACCCCAACAACAGAGATTTTAACCGGTTGGGCAAACGAGGCATCAAAAAATAAGGATTTGATATTCCTTCAAACCGAAGATGAGCCCGCTGCCGGTTTTGGGGTTTTGGGCGCTGCTCTTGGTGGTAAAAAATCTTGGACAGCAACCGCTGCAGCTGGTCATCTTCTTCTTCAAGATGCTGTTGTGGCCGCAGAGGCGATGCGCATTCCATTTGTCGCTTATATTGGACAAAGAGGTGGACCCTCAACCGGAACAGTGATTTATTCTCAACAAGAGCTCTCGATTGCTAGGGATGGTGGTAACGGGGAGGGCCTTAGAATAGTTCTCGGTCCGTCAAATCTTCAAGAGCTCTACGACTTAACAATTTTGGCTTTTGACTTGGCTTGGCGTTATCACTTGCCGGTTTTTATCTTGGGCGACGGATATCTTTCAAAGATGACTGGAGAGGTTGATCTTTCGGCCAAGGCAAGGGTAGTAAAGGCCGACCCAATCGTTCAAAACGGAAAAAGAGTAATGAATCTACGTAATTGTTATTCTTTGGAAGAAGAGATTGCTAGGGTTTTGCATAGAGAGCTAAAGGATTATGGCAGTATCGCTAAAGAGGTCGAAAAATCCGAGGTCTATAAATGTACTGATGCCAAGATAGTTGTTTTTGCATGGGGAAGTGTTGCAAGTGCGACCAAAGAGGCAGTTAAAAAAATAAGAAAAGATGGTCATGCGGTTGGGCTTTTTAGGCCTATCACCTTAAAGCCGTTTGGCGCAACAAGAGCCAAGCAGTCCGTAAGGAATGCAAAAAAAATCTTAATAGTAGAGTCGGCATTTGGTAAGTTTGGTCGTTTGGTAACGGAAGCTCTTTTTGGGATATCCGATATTGAAGTTGAGCGCCTTTACAAGCCAGCCGAAGGCATCACGCCCGAAGAGATAGAAGATAAAATTAGGAAAATGCTATGAGTCAGCCAAGATTACCGAAGTGTGTAAATAAGATGTCTAAGCCATCAAATTTTTGTCCGGGCTGTGGTCATTCTTTAACTTTAAAAAATTTAGGATTTGTAATTGATGATCTTAGGATATCTTCATCAACTATTTTCGCGACCGATATTGGTTGCTCTTTATTGGCCTGGGATTATTTTGATATTGATACGGTTCAATCACATCATGGTAGGGCAGCATCTATTGCGGTTGGTCTCAAAAGAGCCCTACCAAAAACAACGGTAATTTCTTATATGGGCGACGGGGGCGGATATTCAATAGGGCTTAACCATTTGGTTGGAGCGGCCAGGAGAAATGAAGCGATCACCGTAATTTTAGTTAATAACACGCTTTATGCTATGACTGGTGGGCAGATGGCGCCCACAACCTATAAGGGGGAGTCGACTTCGTCAACCCCAGAGGGCTCATTCGCTAAGGAGGATCCTTTTTTGGGGCCAGAGTTTTTAGCGCCAATCTGTCACAAGGAGGCATTTTTAGCCAGAACCTCTGTAGATAATCCAATACAGATTAAAAAATATATAAAGAAAGCAATACAAAATCAAAAAAACGGAAACTTTTCTCTTGTAGAGGTGCTATCTTATTGTCCAACAAACTGGAAAACCGATGCTAAAAGGACGATTAATTTTTTTGATTATCTTAAAGGCTTTTATAAAACGGGGGTAATAAAAGGTGAACAGTAAGATTTTAATTGCTGGTGAGGGCGGTCAGGGCGTTCAAACTATCGCCAAGATTTTAATAAAGGCCGCTTATGATTCGGGCAAAAAGGTTGGATATTTGCCGAATTTTGGAGTCGAGCAACGCGGAGGTGTTTCGCTGGCCTACATCCAAATATCTGATTCTGAAATTGTCTTTCCCAAATTTGATAAGGCGGATTTTGCCATTATTTTAGCGCGTAGAGCAGTTAAGCGAATTGAAAAAAATATAACACAAAAAACTAAAATAATGTTTGATAATAGTATTTTAAAGGAATCGGAACTTTCTGATTTTAGGGTTGAGAAAATTGCGATTCCGGCTTCAAGAATGGCAAAAGAGAAACTAATCCCACGAGTTTTTAATACGATTATTCTGGGTGCTTTGGCCGAAGAGCTGGGTTTTATCAATGAGAAAGATTTAAAAAAATCGCTGCTTGATCATATCGCACCCAAAATAAAAGAAAGGCACGAAATAAAACACTTTAATTTAGCTGGTCTTGATCTTGGAAGAAAGACAATAAGGGATATAAGCGGGAGGTAGCAAAAAATATGCCAGATAAAAATTTTAAAGAAATATCATATCAAAAAAAGGGATTAACTTGGACCACTTATCCTGATATTTGTAAGTCGTGTGGTCTTTGTATTGAAAAGTGTCCGGTTAAATGCCTTTCTTTTGATGAAGAAAATATAGAATATTTGGGCTTACCAGCAATTAAGTGTGATATAGAAAAATGTATAGCTTGCGGTACCTGTGAATTGTCCTGCCCAGACGCTGCAATAAGAGTTGATGGCAAAAAAACAACTTAACGAGTCCTTTCAAATAAACTAAGATAGGATTAATTTTATGTTGGATTTATTAAAAGATTTAAACAAAGAACAGAAAGAAGTGGTCACCTCTACCGAGGGTCCGGTTTTGGTTTTGGCCGGAGCCGGTTCGGGCAAAACCAAGGCATTAACTCATAGGATTGCTTATCTGGTTGCCGAAAAAAATGTTAAGCCAGAAAATATTTTAGCAATTACTTTTACCAACAAAGCCGCCAACGAAATGAAGTCCCGCGTCGATATTCTAATTAGAAATTCGAAACTAAAAATTAGAAGTTCGGTTAGTATGGGCACCTTTCATTCGATATGCGCTCGAATTTTGCGCAGAGAGGCCCAAATACTTGGATATTCAAGAAATTTTGTTATTTATGACGAGGATGATGCGATAAAAGTTATAAAAAAAGTAATGATGCAGATGGGTCTATCTGACAAAAAAATTTCTCCCAAAGCCGTAAAAAATTTAATATCTAGCGCTAAAAATGAATTAATTGGACCGGTAGAATACGCTGATTATGCCGAAAGCTTTAAAGAGCAGGGTATCGTTGATGTTTATAAATTATACCAAAAAGAATTAAAGGAAAATGAAGCGATGGATTTTGATGATCTTTTGATGAATGTAGTTTTAATTTTTAAAAATAATAAGAACACTTTAGAGAAATATCAAAAAACTTGGCAGTATATTTTGATAGACGAATATCAGGATACCAATCACGCCCAATATATGTTTGCAAAACTCCTCTCGGAATCGCACGGCAATATCTGTGTTGTCGGAGACGATTGGCAGTCGATTTACTCATGGCGTGGTGCTAATTTTCAAAATATTTTGGATTTTGAAAAAGATTGGCCAAATGCTAAGGTTTTCCGTTTGGAAAGAAATTATAGATCAACAAAGGCAATTATTTTAGCGGCCCAAAAGGTTATCGAAAGAAACAGCAATCGTTCCCAAAAAGAGCTTTGGACTAAAAATATTGATGGCAAGCCAATAGAGATTTACGAGGCCACAAATGAAGAGGATGAGGCCAGATACATAATCGATACGGTAGAATCTTTAACAGCCGAGGGATATAAATTTTCAGAGATGGGGGTTTTTTATAGAACAAACGCTCAATCCAGGGCTCTTGAAGAGGCGCTTTTAAAAAGACGATTGCCCTATAAGATAGTGGGCGGAGTTAGATTTTACGAGAGAAAAGAGATTAAGGATGCGATTTCTTGGTTAAAGGTTGCTAGCGGCGCAAATGATTGGATATCTTTTGAGCGCTCGCTGTCCTCGCCTCCTAGTGGTATTGGAAAGCTAGGCATTTTAAAAATAAGAGAATTTGCCGAAAAAAATGGTCTAAAAATTCACACCTTATTTAAAACGGACCTTTCCGGAGGATTGAGTAACAGAATTGTTCAGTCGCTGAGTGATTATTTTGGAAAAATCAAAAAAATCCAAATAGCTGCTGATGAATCTGTCTCTCGGGCTGTTGAGGTTGCAATAAAAAAATCGGGTTTGATCGAATATCTAAATGATGGTAGCTTTGAAAATGATGAAAGAATTGAGAACTTAAAGGAGCTTCTTTCTGTTGTCAAAGAGGTAGAGGTTTCAAAAGGTGAGCTTACTTTAAATGAATTTTTAGAAGAGATTGCACTCATCTCGGATATCGATAGTTATAATGAGTCAGACGATGGTGTAACCTTAATGACGCTGCACACCTCAAAGGGGTTGGAGTATCGAATTGTTTTTATTGTTGGGCTCGAAGAAAATATCTTTCCACACTCAAGATCACTTTTTGAGCCAGCCGAAATGGAAGAAGAGCGGCGACTTTTTTATGTCGGAATGACGCGAGCAAAAGAGCTGCTTTATCTAATTCATGCTAGCAGGCGTCTTTATTTTGGTGGTATTCAAATAAATCAACCGTCAAGATTTTTGGCCGAGTTACCTTCGGATTTGATAAACTTTGTCAATAAAACCGAAACAACACAAAACCTAGAGTCCGAATCTGGGCAAGAGGAGGCGCTTTCGGTCAATATTTTTAAGCCGGGCGATATTGTTGAACATGAATTTTTCGGAAAAGGGAAAGTGATAGGTATTGTAGATGACGAGATTACGGCCGACTTTAATGTTTACGGCAAAAAAACGGTCTCTATTGAATACGCCCCGATAAGAAAGGTTTAATTTGACAGCTTGACCCCGACTGTTACAATTATAGGGCCTGATAGGGTTTATAGTGTCTAATAATCTGAAAAATAAAATCGTTAATTTAGCTAAAGCAAACTGGTTTTTTGTGTTTGCTTTATTTTTAATCCTCTTATTTTTATGGGGCTACAAATCAGTAAAAGGTGATTTTGATTCTAGGGTCAAAGAAAGCAGAATCAAAATTTATATTGGTGATGACGTTTTAAGTATTAAAACTAGCCAGCCAACGTTAATAGAGGCCCTAACTGAAGGTGGAATAAAAATCTACGAAGAGGATGCATTGTCTTTGCCGAGAGACATTAGTTTGACTGGTGTAGATTATAGCGTTAGGGTTGAAAGATCAGTGCCAATCGTTATTAATAACGATGGCAAAAAGATTTTCGCTAGATCTGTTTATAAAAATCCCAAAGAAGTATTAAATCAAAACAATATTAAATATTGGCCGGAAGACATAATCAAAACCGAGTTAATTTTAAATCCAGTATATTATAGCGGTGCCGGTAGGTTGATCTCTATTGAAAGGGCACCGGTTTATTATATTAATGTAGACAGAAAAAAAATAGAGATTCGTGATTGGGATGGTGAGGTTGGCAATATTATTAAAAAGGCGGGGGTTGCTTTAAATCCGAATGATATAGTTCATCCCAACAAGGACGCTAAGTTGACCAATGGCGCAGAAATTAATATTACACGAATTAATTACGCCGAGATCGTTGAGAAGAAATCCATTTCATATCAAACAACATATCAGGGGTCTACCTCTATCCCTTTAGGTCAAGAGAGGGTTCGAATATCGGGCGTAACTGGTGAGAAAAAATTAACCTATCGTGTAACTTACAAAGATGGAAAAGAGGTTTCCAGGATTCTTATTGGTGACGCTGTGACAAGACCCAAAAGAGACGCAATCATTTTAAGAGGATCAGTGACGGGAAAGTGTAAATGGGGTCAGATTTACGAAAAAAGAGATGGACCCTACACAACTGCTTTTCATTATGCGTTGAGCAACAGGAGTTATATTGGAAGATATATTTTGGTAACCAATCTATCAAATAGAAAAAGCGTTAAAGTTAGGGTTGTGGATGCTGGACCAACAAATGGACTGCTAGATCTTTCAACAACCGCAATAAAAGAAATCGGCGGTTTGAATTCTATCTATGTGAGTGGTTATTTTAATGTTTCTGTTCAGCTTTTATAGAAGGTTTAAGCTCACAATAATATGTTTTTTTACTTACTGCCATAATGCGGTTTGTAGCAGTGCTCCGTGCAGTTTAGGGAGGTGGTTATTTTATTGGTTGAGTTGGTATTGCTGTGAATAGTTACAACCAGAGTAATTTAAGTTATAATTATGAAGGATTTAAAGGGGTGAGGCCCCTTTATTATTTTTTTTGGAATTGACTCTAAATTAATCCCTAATCGAAATCATTAAATGAAAATTAATAACTGGTAGATGAAAAATGAATGTTGGTGAAATAAGAAAAATAAAACAACTTCTTGAAATGTATGGCGCTAGGCCCAACACGGACTTGGGTCAGCATTTTTTGGTTGAAGAAAAATATCTTGACCAGATTATTGAAGCGGCCCAGCCCCTTGATGATAAAACCGTTTTAGAGATTGGACCTGGGCTTGGCGTTTTAACAAGGCGACTCTCGAAAGAGGCAAAAGAGGTTTATGCTATTGAAGTTGACGGTAGGATGGTTTCCATTCTTAAAACGGTTTGCCTTAAGTGTACAAATCTTATTGTCAAAGAGATGGATGTTCGAAATTTTGATCCGAGCCCCTTGGGTAACTACAAGATTGTGGCAAATATTCCTTATTATCTAACGTCACATATTATCCGAAAATTTTTAGAAGAAAAAAACAAGCCCGAAGAGCTGATTATTTTAGTTCAAAAAGAGGTCGCCGAAAGAATTTGTGCCAAACCAAACAAAATGAGTATGCTTTCTGTGTCGGTACAGTTTTATGGATCCCCTCAATTAGTTGGTGTGGTGCCAAGAGAGGCCTTTTATCCAACCCCTCAAGTTAATTCGGCAATTGTAAAAATTAAAACCTATGCCACACCACTTTTTTCAGACGTTAATCCTGATAAATTCTTTAGATTGGTTAAGGCAGGATTTGGCGAAAAAAGAAAGCAGCTTGTTAACTCATTGTCCTCTATGGGTTTTGACAAAGAAGATCTCGAGGTGTTATTAAAAAAAGCCGGTGTCGATTCGACTAGGCGCGCAGAAACATTAAGTTTGGCCGAATGGCGGTTAATTTATAAAAATTTTTATCCGGGTTCATAAAATTAAAAATCAGGAAATAAAAAATGAAAAAAAATTCTAAATTGAAAATTGAAAATTGCTGTGAACAGAATTCTTTTCTGATCTTAATTCGCGGGGATGTCCAAGGTGTTTTCTATAGACATAATGCAAAAAAAATCGCCGAAAAGGTAAACGTTAAAGGCTGGATAAAAAACAATCAAGACGGTACGGTAGAGGCCTTTATCCAGGGTCA
>DLNA01000031.1:22440-25670 GCA_002476865.1 Patescibacteria group bacterium UBA7522
AGTAGAAAGCGTTTCGGTAGAAATTGTAAAAAACGATGAAAAATTTAATAAATTTGAGGTAAGATGAGCGGAAAGCTTTATGTAGTTGCAACACCGATAGGTAACCTTTCCGATATTACAGGGAGAGCCCTCGAAGTGTTAAAAAGCGTAGATATAATCGCCTGTGAAGATACTAGGGTTACTTCTAAAATTTTAGCTCGTTATGAGATTAAAAAAGAGCTAATTTCTTGCCATCAACATTCAAATGAGGCGAAGGTCCAAAAGATTTTAAATGCCTTAAAAAGTGGTAAAAATATTGCCTTGGTTTCGGATGCGGGAACGCCCGGGCTTTCTGATCCGGGCAATCAGTTGATTGGTTCGGTCAGTAATTTTGGCATAGAAATGGTTATTATTCCTGGCCCATCGGCTTTGGCGGCAGCAATTTCGGCTTGCCATTTTAGTGTTCAGCAGTTTGTCTTTTATGGTTTTTTACCTCAAAAAAAAGGTCGTCAAACAAAGCTAAAGGAAATCGCTAACGAAAAAAAAGCCGTTATTATTTATGAGTCCGTTTATAGAATAAAAAAATTACTTGATGAACTCTTGGAATTTTGCGGTGATAGTGAGGTTTGTATTTGTCGTGAGCTAACAAAGCTTCACGAGACAACATATCGGGGTAAAATATCTGAAATAAAAAATCAAATTACTGAAAAGGGCGAGTTTGTTGTTATAATAAAAGGTAAAGATGGCAAATAAATATATTACAACCCCGATCTATTATGTTAACGATATCCCTCACATAGGGCATGCATATACAACTATTGCCGCCGATGTTCTTAATAGGTATTACAAACAGCGCGGAGACGAAAGTTATTTTTTAACTGGCACGGACGAGCATGGTGCGAAGATTGCCGAGGCGGCAAAAAATTCAGGCCAAAATCCCAAGGACTTTGTTGATGGTTTGGTGCCACATTTTAAGAGTGCCTGGAAGCTACTGAATGTGGGTTATGATGGTTTTATAAGAACAACAGATAAAGGGCACGAAAAGGTGGTTTTAGAATTCATTGAAAAGTTAAAAGAAAACGGCTTTATTGAGAAAAGAAAATACGAGGGTAACTACTGTGTTGGTTGTGAAAAGTTTGTAACCGATGACGACTTGAAAGACGGAAAATGTCCTGATCACGGCAAAGAGCCAATTAAACATTCCGAAGAAAATTATTTTTTTCTTCTTTCGAAGCTTGAAAAAAAACTTCTAGAAATTATCGAGAGTGATAAATATGAGATTAGGCCAGAATCAAGAAAAAAAGAAATTGTTGGAAAAATAAAGCAGGGCTTAGATGACGTTTCAATTTCTCGTCAGGCGGTTGATTGGGGGATTAAGTTTCCTGGTGATGATACTCAAACGGTTTATGTTTGGGTTGATGCTTTGATTAACTATTATTCGGCAACAACCTACATGAAAGATGCGCCAAGCTGGCCAGCATCTCTTCACATTATCGGAAAAGATATACTTTGGTTTCATGCTGTTATTTGGCCCGCAATGCTATTGGCAATAAAAAAAGATTTACCCAAAAAGCTTTTTGCCCATGGATTCTTTACCATAGGTGGTAAAAAAATGAGCAAAACTCTTGGCAACGCCATAGATCCATCTATTCTTGTTAAAAAATTTGGTGCCGATGCAATTCGTTACGCAATACTTAAAGAATTTCCATTTGGCGAAGATGGTGATATCTCAGAAGAAAAGATCAAAGAAAGATATCGGAACGATCTTGGTAACGAGGTCGGCAATCTGGTTCAAAGAACTCTCTCAATGATTGTTAAATATGGTGTAAAGATAGAAAAGATTGAAACACTAAAGTGTGATTCGAATAACTGTATTGATAAGAACATTGAAAGCTTGGAATTCGATCGGGCACTAGAAAAACTTTGGAGTTGCGCCAGAAAACAGAATAAATTTATTGATGATAAAAAACCTTGGGAATTGGCCAAGGCGGGAGATGTCGAAAAACTAAAATCAGTACTTCAGAGTGTCTATGGCTTTTTGGTTATTTTTTCTGATCAAGTTGCACCCTTTATGCCAACCACCTCATCAACAATTAAAAAACAACTCAAAGAATTAAAGCCGGAACCACTTTTCCCGAGATTGGAGGATTGAATTGTTAAAGGGGGAACATCACGACTTATTTCATAATTCTTTTCGAATTAAGTACACCGAGTTGAACGAAATTTATATCTTCAGCACTCTAAGATCATTAGCTTTCACTTTTATTGCTCATTTTATACCGATTTACCTCTTTATTAACAAGGGAGACCTTCAGTTAGTATTTTTGTATTATTTTTTAATGTATGGCATGGAGGGGCTTTTGGAGCCGGTGGCTGTGAAGCTGATTAGGCATTTTGGGCCGAAGCATACAATTGCTTTTAGTGTACCCTTTTTACTTTTACATTTTTGGTTTTTGCAAACTCTCTCGGTTTACGATTGGCCAATTTGGGTTTTATCTATCAGCGGTTCCTTCGCACTAGCATTTTTTTGGCAGGCCTATCATTATGATTTTTCTAAAGCAAAAAGAAAAAACAAGGCAACCTCAGACGTCTCCAAGCACTATATCCTATTAAACGTTACGGCTGTTTTGGCCCCGATAATTGGCGGGTATTTGTTACAAAATTCCGGTCCAATTATTACATTTAGTATAGTTATTATTCTTTTATTAATTGGCACTGCCACTCTTTTTAAAACCGGAGATAAGCACTCAGAGGATTCGAAAATAGATTTAAAAAAACTAAACTGGAAGAGGGTACGCAGAGACGCGGTCTCTTATATGGGCTACACCACAGAGGCCTTTATTTCGATGACTGTTTGGCCAATTTTTGTTTATTTAATTGTTGGCAACTATGAAACCGTTGGGCTCGTAACCTCTGTTTCGATTTTTACAGCCGTTATTGTTATGTACTTTGTGGGGAGGCGTGCTGACAAGGGTGCTAAAAAAAGATTTTTTTATATTCGTTTTGGAGCAATGGCAAAATCTTTAATTGAGCTTTTAAAAATCTTAATTAGAACTATTTTTGGGGTTTATCTTGCTAACATCGCTAAATCTTTAGGTTCGGCAATGTTTACAGCGCCATGGACCTCGGAGTATTATTTGCATGCGGATAAAGAATCCAGAAGTGAATACATTTTAATTATGGAGATTGCTACGGATTTGGTTAGGGTTTTGATTGCCGGCACTCTTATTATTCTTAGTTTTTATTTACCG
>DLNA01000009.1:0-4746 GCA_002476865.1 Patescibacteria group bacterium UBA7522
GGAATAAAAATGTTTGATTTTAATCTCTGTTTATGTTAAGATATTTCGGCATGACGGAAGTAAAAATAAAAAAAGAAGAAGTAAAAAGACCAAAAACCCAAAAAGACGATTGTTTGGCTGTTATTAAAACTGGCGGCAAGCAATACTTGGTTGAGGTTGGTAAAAGCTATAATTTTGAAAAGCTACCCGGTAAAGAAGGGGACTCCGTGACCTTTGAGGATGTTCTTCTTTTGATTGAAGGTGAAGATATAAAAATCGGAAAACCCAGAGTTGAGGGGTCAAGAGTGACCGCTAAAATAGCTTCTCAATTTCAAGACAAAAAAGTTGATGTTTTTAAATACAAAAAAAGAAAAAGATACCGAAAATCATACGGCCATCGTCAGGAACTCACAAAAGTAGAGATTCTAGAAATAAAATAAGACCCGTCTCCGGGTCTTATTTTATTATATCCTATTTTATTGTGACGCCCCATCTTCTGTCTTCGGATCATCGCCGTACTTATTTTGACCTTTTTGGCCCTCGGTGGCAGCAAGAATAATGTTGTAAAAGGGAACTAAAATGTACCAACCACTCTTATTCAAATCATGCATTCTTCGAACTCCAACAGCGATACTAGGAACAATTACTGCGAGTGAGTAGATTAACCCTAGCGGTCCATAGCCAGTAGCTTCATCTGCAAGACCCAAAAGACCGTCCATAAAACCAAGTCCGAACGAAATCAAGAAGTTAGCCAAGAAAAAATACCAATATTCGGCTCTTCTTGCTCGACCCTTAAAATCAGAGTATTTTTTTAGTACATCCAAATAATAATTAAACATATTCTCTTCTCCTTTTTAAATTAATTATGGTTTTATAATAACAGTCCGAAATTTAAAAACAAGCGAAATATTTAGGTCTTTTTTAAAGAAAATGCCAGTTCTTTTCCGTCTAGTTTTATTGTCTCGCTGTAATCAGAACCACAATCCGCCACCTTCCCCTTTTTAAATTCTATTGAAAGTGTTTCTTTTGCGATGATCTCTGAATATGTACTTAGCGCTAGCTCAAATTCCTCGATCCCTGCATCCCAAGTAGTAATAATTCTATCCTCAACATTAAATCCGGCCTTTTTGCGCCCATCCTGAATAAAGCGAATGAAATCACGTGCCAAGCCCTCTTTTTTTAGCTCTTTGGTAATTTTAACATCAAGATCAATCTTCAGCTCTGAACCGCTCTTTATGTCAAGAGATTTGATATTAACTTCTTCTGAGATTATATTTTTTAGATCATCGTGAAGTTTACCTTTGGGCAACACCACCGAAAGTTTTCCGAGTGGTTGACGAACTTTTATACCGACTGAATTTCTTTCAGAAAGGCCCATCTCAACAATCCTTCTGGTTAAAGACATCTCCTCGTCTAAAACATTATCGATTTTTTTAGAATCAACTTTTGGCCAACCTGAAAGGTGAATGGACATTGGAGCGCTCTTATCCTGTGATACCACAAGACCTTGATATATCTCTTCTGTCACAAAGGGCATATATGGTGCGAGAAGTTTAATATATGTTACCAGCGAATAATATAGAGTTTCATAGGCCGCCATTTTGTCACTATCATCATCCGATTTCCAGAAGCGCTTACGACTTCGGCGAATATACCAATTAGAAAGTTCGTCAACAAACTCAGAAAGATACCTTGCTCCAAGTGAGATGTCGTAGCTATCAAGGGCCTTCGTAACATCATTAGTAAGTATATTTAATTTTGAAAGCATCCATCTGTCTAACAAATTTTCTGAATTTAATTTTCCGGTTGGACTAAAACTATCTAAACTTGCATACATCATGAAAAAGCTATACGAGTTCCAAAGACGTAAAATAACTTTTTTAAGAACTTCGTCAACACCGCTGTCAACAAATCGCATATCCTCTGCCTTAACAGCCGGTGAGGCCATTAAATAAAAACGCATCGCATCGGCTCCATATTTGTTCATAAGAACCATAGGATCCGTAAAGTTATGCTTACTTTTTGACATTTTACTACCGTCCTCGGCAAGAATAATTCCATTTACAACCACATTGTTAAAAGGCGATTTATTAAAAAGGGCCGTCCCGATTACCATTAACGATCTAAACCAACCGCGTGTTTGATCGATCCCCTCTGCAATAAAGTTTGTTGGAAATTCCCGCTGAAATTGATCTTTATTTTCGAACGGATAATGAAGCTTCCCGTATGGCATTGAACCAGAATCAAACCAAACATCTAAAATCTCCCCGGTTAGCTTAGCTTTTTTACCACATCTACAGTTAACTTTTATGTCTTGAATCTTATGAAGATGAATATCATCAATCTTCTTGCCAGAGTCCTTTTCTAAATCAGCAATATTTCCATAAACCCTGCGCTCACCACATTCGCACTTCCAAACAGGTAGTGGTACACCCCAGAAGCGATTTCTAGAAATATTCCAGTCGGGAGCTGATTCTACCATTTTGGCGTAACGACCCGAGCCAACGTGTTCCGGCACCCACTTAACGCTTTTATTGGCCTTCAAAATATCTTCCCTGATTTTATCAATAGAAACAAACCAGCTATCTATTGCTCTAAAAATTAAAGGGGACTCACAGCGCCAACAATGAGGATATGGATGAGTATAATCATCAACTTTGACCACCTTTTCGCCCAAATCCTCAATGATTTTTGAGTTTGTTTTTGAATCAATAACACTCATGCCTTTATATTCTGGTACTTCGCCCGTAAACTTTCCAAGTTCATCTACCGGCATAAAAAAGTCAATTCCAAATTTTTGCCCAACGATTGAGTCATCTTCGCCAAAGGCCGGGGCAGTATGAACAATTCCCGTTCCGTCTTCCGTTGTTACAAAATCCCCAGAAATAACAATAAATGCTTTTTTATTGTCATCCTCTCGATCGGCCACACCTTCATTCTGAACGGACATACTGTCATCCCGAACTTGTTTCGGGATCTGGGCCTTTTGTGACTTTTCATAATAATCAAAAATCGGCTTGTAGCTTTTACCGACAAGTTCTTTACCTTTTATTTTTTCAATAATTTTATATTTTCCAAGTTCCTTGGAGTAATCTTTCACCCTTTCTTCTGCCAAAATATATTGATTATCGTTTGATTTTATTTTCAGATAATCTATACCCTCACCCACCGTTAGCGCTAGGTTTCCCGGCAACGTCCACGGTGTTGTTGTCCATGCAAGAAAATAAGTGTCCTTTTCGTCTTCCAGCTCAAACTTGATTGTAACGGCTTTGTCGGTTTTATCTATGTAGCCACCAGAACCAACCTCAAAACTCGAGAGTCCGGTTGAGCATCTTGGGCAATATGGCATAACTTTATGTCCCTCGTAAACAAGATCCTTGTTCCAAAGCTCTGAAAAAACCCACCAAACCGACTCCATATAATTTTTATCCATAGTAATATATGGATTATCCATATCGGCCCAGCGACCAGTTCTGTCAATTATATCTCTCCAGGACTCTACATACTCAAAAACCTGGGAGCGACATTTTTCATTAAATTTATCAACCCCATAATCATAAATCTCATCTCGCGACTTAAATCCAAGTTTTTTTTCAACAATGTTTTCTATAGGAAGACCGTGAGTATCCCAACCCCAAACTCGTTCAACCCTGTAACCTTGCATTGTTTTATATCTTGGGATTACATCTTTAATAAGGCCGGCTAGAATATTTCCAAAATGAGGCGTGTTTGTTGCATACGGAGGACCGTCATAAAAGCTGAATTGATTGTTCTTTGGCCTTTCTTTTACAGATTTTTCAAATATTTTGTTTTTTTTCCAAAACTCAAGAACACCCTCTTCCAGAAGAGGAAAGTTCATCTTGGGGTCTACCTTCTTAAAAGACATCATACTCCATTTCAACTTTTTTAGCTTTGGCTTATTAGGTTAACAAAAAATCCACTCCTTAGGAGACCTCTCGGTCGGTACCATCCTAATCGTGGACTTAATTTTAATCTTTACGCTGATCCTGCGCTGGACTCTACTTCCAATATAGGTTTCTTTCCAGAGCTTGCGGTTGATAGCCGCTTCACGACACATGCCGAACGCCTTGTTTAGAATTTTATAACACACCGGTTCTATTTTCAAGCTTATTTTGATAGAATAAAAAAATGAGCGAGCTACAAAGAGAATTCTCCTCAAAAGAAATGGATTTTCATTTTCAAGAACCTATCGATTTATATAAAAAAGCGGAAGATGAAATCCTGTCTTGTGTTTCTATATTAAAAAATCCCGACCTAGAATCAGCGATTATGAAGATAACCGAAGACCATCTTGCCTCCATAAAAAACGGTGACGAAACTGAAAAATTTAGAATAGTTGAATTAACTCAAAAGATGTGGGACGAGTTTAACTTATATCTAGAGAGTGCTAAAAAAACATATTCGGAAGAAGAGATTACTTTTATGGACGTTACTTTCAGGAGCCGGGTTATGCCAGAAGTTGTGAGGCGTCTAAATGAATTGTCTATAAAAAATAGAGATTAATCTTTTTTAAAAATTCTATTTCAATTACCTTTTCTTTGGCGGTTTTTCCTAACAAGATACTAATTTGCGATTTTGAGACAGAGAAATAATCCGCAAGAAGCTCTATAACCCTTTTATTCGCCTTACCCCTCTCCGGCTTAACATTAAAACTGACTCGATAGTTTTTCTCGTCAATCTTTTCAACCTTCTCAAAACGGGAGTGAGAATTTACGGTCACGGCAATTATCATTAACTAAAATATCC
>DLNA01000009.1:4852-6529 GCA_002476865.1 Patescibacteria group bacterium UBA7522
AATTATCATTAACTAAAATATCCAATTTAATTTTTATTTTTTAATTTCGATTTAGTTTCAATAATCAATAATTCAAATATTCATTTTAAATTTCAACCTGTAAATTTTAAATTTAAAAACTATCTGTCCAAAAAGCCCAAGATGTCATCAAAAATAGGCACGATACCCCGCCAACACTCAAGCTCACTCCCGTCATCGCGAGCGACAATAAATGACGGAAAAGAATAAAGATCGTAAATTTCTAGCTGGTTAATACAAATTTCATCCTCAGAATCATAATACTCTACCTTAAAATTGCGTTCCTCAAACTTTTGACCAAGCGCCCTGGCCTCTCTTGTTTCTGGCCCATCTCCTTTTGTAAAAATTTTTAAAATCATAAACTAATGATACATTATTCAGTTTTTATTTACCAATACTGCCAATATCAAGTTTTCAATTTTCGATGTCTATTTTTTTGTTAATAAAAAAAATCTGTTTTGGCCAGATTAAACTCATTTAAAATTCTAAATGTTTTCCCTAATCCCAACCTCTTTTACATAATTTTCTAGAGTTGACTTTATTTTTTCTAGTTCTTTTGCGGCAAATTTTTTTGTACTCTTCAGTTTTTCGTCTAAAACCACCTCGTCCCGAAATCCCTGAATAACATATTTTTTGGCGCCTTTAATTAGCTTACCGATCTCTTCAAAGTCACTCAGATTGTGATATCTTGGCAAAACCGTGGTTCGAAATTCGTAGTCAATGCCTGCGCCCATAATCAGTGTGATGCTTTCTCTGATTTGATTTGAAAAATGATAGCTACAGGTTTCTTGATATTTACCTGGAACGTTCTTGATATCCATCGCCACATAATCAACAAGTTGCTTGGTTATTAAGCTATCAAGGACTTGGGGCGCCGAGCCGTTTGTGTCCAACTTGATCGCGTAGCCCATCTCTTTAATGTTTTTAATAAACTCCGCTAGATCGGGTTGAAGCGTTGGCTCACCACCAGTTATAACCACCCCTTCTAATTTACCTATCCTAGTTTTCAAAAAATCAATAATCTCTGACTCAGAAATTTTTTGAGTATTAACCGCCCCAAATTCCTGGTCATTGGGCTCCGGCATATTAATTCTAATAAGCTCTGGGTTATGACAGAACCCACAACGAAAATTACAACCCTGGGTAAAAATAACCGCCGCGACCTTGCCCGGGTAGTCAATGATACTAGATTTTACCAAACCAGCGATTCGCATAAATGCTCCTAATCCTGAATTTAAAATTCTAAAGTCCTAAATAATTCCTAAAGTTTTAAGTTTAAACATTTAAACTTATTTTTATTTTTAAAATTTAGAATTTAAAATTGGATTCCTAGCAATCACTAACAACAAACTCTTTTCGGTCGTTGTATTCGGCCTGCTTACCATCGTTCCACTGCTGAACGGGCCTAATATAGCCAACCACACGAGAGTATACCTCGCACTTTGTTCTTTTGGCTTCCAGGCCCTGAAGTTCTTTAGCTGTCATACTACACCTCCGTTGAATTTCGAATCTTCCTGGGCGAGACCGCCTCGAGCCAGACAAATTTCGAATTTCGATTATTTTTATATATTATTTACCGCTAATCTCTAATTTAAGTTGCTCGTTATAACCAATCTCCTCATCGCAAACCGGACAGTATTGATGCTCACCAGCCAAATA
>DLNA01000009.1:6766-15852 GCA_002476865.1 Patescibacteria group bacterium UBA7522
GCCTCAAAAAGATCTTCGGTAAAATTAACCGGTAACTGAGTGGAGTTAGTGTAGTAGGGCTTAGCGCCCATGGTACGATATGCTTCTTGATTAGCAACTATGATATCCGGATATTGCTCGGTGTCTCTTTTTGCAAAGCGCGTAGTTGTGCCTTCGCCGGGAGTGGCCTCAAGATTATACATACTGCCGGTTTTTTCCTGATATTCCAACATCTTGTCTCTCATATGATTCATTACCTTGAGAGAAAATTGGTGCCCCCTTTTACTAGTTATGCTCTCTTTCTCTTCAAAAAAATTCTTGATAGATTCGTTCATCCCCAAAAGACCGATAGTTGCAAAATGATTGGCCCAATAGCTTCCAAGACGCTTCTTAACATCGCCCAAATAATGTCTAGCAAAAGGATAAAGTCCCTGGTCCATAAAACGCTCAACCATTTTTCTCTTAATCTCTAGCGAATCAGAGGCCAAGTCCATTAAGTGATCAAGTCGCTTAAAATAATCTTTTTCGTCTTTGGCTAAATATCCAAGACGAGGCATATTGATAGTAACAACGCCGATTGAGCCAGTAAGAGGATTGGATCCAAAAAGGCCGCCGCCACGCTTTCGAAGCTCTCTGTTATCTAGTCGTAATCGACAACACATGCTACGAGCGTCATCGGGACTCATATCTGAGTTGATAAAGTTGGAAAAATACGGAATTCCATATTTAGCCGTCATCTCCCAAACCGGGTCAAGAACAGGGTTGTCCCACTTGAAATCCTTTGTAATGTTATAAGTCGGAATGGGGAAGGAGAATATCCGACCTTGAGCATCACCCTCCAACATAACCTCAGCAAAAGCCCGATTAATCATATCCATCTCTTTTTGAAAATCTTTGTATTTTTCTTTTTGAATAATGCCCCCAACGACAACGTTTTCTTCGGCTAAAGACCCAGAAGGAACTAAATCCATCGTAAGATTAGTAAAGGGTGTTTGAAAGCCAACCCTGGTAGGTATATTCATTCCGTAAACAAACTCCTGCATAGCTTGCTTTACTTGTTTGTAATCAAGTTCATCGTAACGAACAAAAGGAGCAACCAAGGTGTCAAAGCTAGAAAAAGCAACCGCCCCAGCAACTTCGCCGGTTACAGTATACATGAAATTGACAATTTGATTAAAAAGGGCCTTCAAGTGTTTTGCTGGCCTTGAAGTAATCTTTCCCGGAACTCCACCAAAGCCCCTAACAATGAGATCTTTTAAATCCCATCCGGCACAATAAGAAGAAAGTGAGCCCAGATCATGAATGTGAATATCGGCGTTTTGATGTGCTGCCTTAATCTCTGAAGGATAAAGCTTATTGAGCCAATATCTTTCAGTTATTTTTTCTGCAACATGATTACGAAGGCCCTGTAAACTATAAGCCATGTTGGCATTTTCGCGAACATACCAGGTCTCCTCGCCCAAATATTCATCCATTAGCTGATCAGAGTCCAAGAGTTTAACCTTCCTTAAGTCCTCATGTTGGCGACGGTAAACAATGTAGGCCTTGGCGGTATCTTCAAAAACGGAGTCCATCAAAACATGCTCAACTATGTCTTGAACTTTCTCAACGGTTGGCAAGTCGTGAGAGTTGAATTGACGATTCAAAATATCAAAAACTTTTTTGGCTAACTTCTCGGAGATCTTTCGATCAAACTCACCGGTGGCCTCTCCGGCCTTCTCGATAGCGGCGATGATCCTCTCTGGCTCAAAAACAACAATTCTACCGTCACGCTTAATAATTTTCTTAAAAGGATCTGCCTTTAAAAGTTTTTCGTCAAGATTAAGCGAATTTTGATTTTTTTTATTTTTTAGTTTTTGAACCACTGATCCCCCTTTTTTATTTGTTTAAAATTTCTAGCTCTTTGGCAAATTGCTCTGGCTCTTCAAATTTTTTATAAACACTCACAAATCTGAGATAAGCGACCTTATCGACATCTTTCAATTTTCTCATCACAATTTTGCCTATCTGTCTGCTTTCAATCTCTTTATTATAATTTTCAACAACTATACGCTCGATATCATCTACAATTAAATCGATGTCGGACTCCAAAAAAGGTCTATTAATTAGCGCTTTTTCTACTCCGGATTGAATTTTCTCTCTCAAGAAGGTTTCGATAGTTCCGTCTCGCTTAATAACGTTTATCCTCGGAGTTTCAATTCTTTCATAAGTGGTAAAACGGTTCGCACAGCTCAAACACTCTCTACGACGTCGAATTGCATTGCTGCTTTCAAGGTCTCTACTTTCATTTACTTTTAGCTCATCAGAGCTACATTTCGGACAAATCACTTAACCTCCGATTATTGATTAAAGCCATTAAACCAAATCATCAAATATCCCTTATATAGTGTACATTTATATCTTATTCCACTATATATGCCTTAACAATAGAAAAGTTTTCCACAGATCTGCTATCTTTTACCATCTCTTCTTAAAAACAAGCTACCACCTAAATAACTAATTGCCTTCAAAAAAACAACAAGTTACCGACAAAAAAATAAACCACTTTTTTTAAAAATATTTTTAACTAAAACGATCCGCTAATCGGATATTTTTAGATCAATACCTTAAATATAACGACTCAAGATATAGATTCAAGTAGACAAGTTGTACTCCCATATCATCAATCTCGTCAAAACGAAAAATAGACCAACGCCAACCAATCATCTCTTTAGGTTCACAGCCCTAGGTCGTTATAGATCAATTAACCAGCCCTGATCTCTGGCCCGCCTCTTAAAGATTAACAATACCAATATAAATCATCCCGAAGCGATGCATATATTTAAAATTTTTGAATTTAAAATCAAAAATTAAAGAAAAGACCTCTTTCGAGGCCTTTTCGCCTATTCCATTCTCTTTCTGATAAAGGCCGGGATCTCTAAGTCGTCTATTGAGTCCTGCTTATCGTTATCAATGCTGGTTCTCATAAAGTCATCATTATCATCTTCATCATCGTCGTCTAAATCAGTACCAAATCTATGCTCCGGTTGTTCGTTTTTATCGCCGGCAAAACCAGTCGCAATAACTGTAATCCTAATCTCATTAGAAAGATTTTCATCGATAACAGAACCAAAAATTATATTAGCATCCGGTGAGGCGGCTTGAGTAATAACTTTTGCGGCCTCATCAATTTCAAACATTCCAAGATCGGGACCACCAGTAACGTTAAATAACACACCCTTTGCTCCGTTAATAGAAAGCTCCAAAAGAGGTGAGTTGATGGCCTGTTTAGCAGCATCAACCGCCCGATTATCACCACTACCACGACCGATACCCATAAGAGCTGATCCGGCGTTAGCCATAATGGTTTTTACATCAGCAAAGTCAACATTAATTAAGCCATTTACCGTAATCAAATCAGAGATTGACTGAATACCCTGACGTAAAACGTCATCAACAATACCAAACGCCTCCAAAAGAGATGTCTTTCGATCTATTATCTGGAGTAATCTATCGTTTGGTATTGTGATTAGTGTGTCAACCTTATCATGTAAAAGGTCAACACCCTCATCACCAACTCTTTTTCGGCGCTCTCCCTCAAAAGCAAACGGCTTTGTAATAACACCAACAGTTAGCGCTCCGACCTCTTTAGCTATTTGGGCCACAACTGAGCTACCCTTTGTCCCGGTACCACCGCCCATTCCACAGGTAACAAAAACCATGTCGGCGCCCTTAATCGCCTCCTTGATTAGCTCAGAGTCCTCTTCGGCTGCTTTTAGGCCAACCTCTGGATCAGCTCCAGCACCAAGGCCACGAGTTATGTTTTTCCCGATATGAACCTTCTTTGGCGCTTTCGAGTTATGAAGCGACTGAGAATCGGTATTTACAGCAATAAATTCAACCCCCCTAATACCAGCGTCTATCATTCGGTTGACAGCGTTAACACCGGATCCCCCTATGCCCACAATTTTTATGCGAGCAAAGGTTTCCATTTCGGGTTTTACTTCGGCCATTTGAACTCCCTTTGGTGCGATAAAGCACAATTTATTATTTTTAGTTTTTTAAAAGCGCAGAGATTACGCTCAAATCCTTAAACTTGTTCTTAATTGTATATATTTTTTGTTCGATTGTAAACAAAAAAAACTTTGTTCAAATATTTTGTTCTAATTAAGAACGTTTTTTAGATTTTAAAAATATTTATCCACAATTAAGATAGACCCTGAAAACCAATTTTAGAACAATATTCGTGTACAATGACTCAGACAAATCCCAAAAAAACCGTTGCGACACCTAGTAAAGCATGAGATATCGTTACCGTCCAAAAATTTGGCCTTGAAAGATAAACATACCCCCAAACCAATCCCACAATTAGGGTTATTAAAAGAACTATTGGATCTTGATAAGAAAAATGAGCAAATGAAAAGATTAACGCCGACAACGCCACTTTTGTTATTCCTTTTTTAAAATATTTATCCATTTCAAAAAAGATCAAAGACCTAAAAACAAATTCTTGGAGAGGTACTGATATAAAGATATAAAAAAGATAAAACCAGGGGCTCTCAGTTGAATATTTGGGCTCTACTATACCAATCTTAGCTGCTCCGAAAAGAAAAAACATTAAAATTGCTGTAAAAATTCCCGCCAACCTCAAAGAATCAAAAAAATTATCGGCCCTAAACCCCAACGATCTTGCTGAAATCGGCTTAGAGATGGCATAAGCCACCATTATCAAGCTCATAATAACCAACACCAAATGATTAGAATCTCTTGGAATAATCCCATAAGAAAGTGAGGCGATCGGTAAAAGATAAAAAAACAAGATAGCCGCTGATATTTCGTAAAAATCTTCCTTTTTAGGAGATTTGGTCATTTCAAACTTTATGGCAAAAAGGTCTTAAATATATTTTTAATTTTTTTCGCCACTCCACTAATCTTTTCGCCAGATATTGACGATGAATCCCCAAGGGACAGCTCTTCAAAGTTATACAACATAAGGCCAACAACAGTACTGTAGATCGGGTCATAAATCTTTTCAGTTAGACCAAAAAGATGATGGGGCATACCAATTTGAACCGGAAGCCTCAAGACGTCCTTGGCTTTATCCTCTAGTCCAGGCATTCTGGCCACTCCACCTGTTAGAATAACGCCAGCCGGAAGAAGAGTGTCCTTTTCGATACTTTTAAGCTTTTCACGTACCATCCCTAGTATCTCTTCAACTCTTGCTTCTATAATCTCTGCTATGTGTCTTTTTGTTACCCTGCCTTCTTCTTTTATATCAATCTCCGAAAGATCTATTTCGTCTTTCTCGGAAACACTTTTTTTGTAAGAATAACCATATTTAATTTTGACCTTCTCTGCGACATCTATTGATGTTCTAAGACCAATAGCAATGTCGTTTGTAATATGCATTCCGCCTATTGGCAAAACATCCGTATAAAAAATTTCACCATCCTCATAAACGATAATGCCAGTTGTGGCAGCACCTATATCGACAACTACACAGCCAAGATCCATTTGTTTTTTCTGGGCCACCGCCTTAGCAGCTGCAAGCGGAGAAACTATCTCATCATCGATTTTTATTCCGGCAAAAGCCATCACTTGCCTTAAGTTTTTGGTCGGCTGAACACCAACCGTAATTAAATGAGTTTCAACCTCTAAGCGAACTCCGCTCATTCCAATCGGATCCTTTATACCCTCCTGATCATCAACCTTAAATATTCTTGGGATTATGTGTCTAATCTCCTTGTTTGGAGATATTTGAACGGCCTGAGAAGCCGCCTCAGCCCTAAGAACGTCATCTTTGATTATCTGCTTGTCAGCCCTACTCACAGCAACAACACCAGTGGTATTTAAAGATCCTATCGAGGAGCCATTAATGTTTACCGAAGCATTTCCAATATCAACACCTGCCATTCTCTCTGCCACCTCTACTGCTTCGGATATGCCACTTACTGTCTCTTCTATCTCCACAACCACGCCTTTTTTTATCCCTGTCATTTGCGAATTACCAACACCAATAACACTAAGGTGGTCCTCGGACTCTCTCTTGCCGACGATACATGTAATCTTAGACGATCCAATGTCTATACCAACATAAATTTCTTCTTTTTGTGCCATTTTAAAAAACTTTTATCTATAGAGACCAACGACCAGGAGTGTGCCTCCCCCTTCTGTTTTTCTCCGGTTACTTTGACTAGGTTATTATATAAAAATAGTGTACAAAATAAAAGAGGAATAAGAAAGTATTTAGCCAAAATGGCACCAATAATTATTAAATTCTCGTTTTAAGACGATAAATTATTCGAAATTTACTATGATGTTAAAATCTCATAACCATCATCCGTGACGAGCACCGTGTGCTCAAAATGAGCTGTTAGCGCTCCAGATGCAGATTTATATGTCCAACCGTCTTCGTCTAAAATTACATCCACACTACCGTCTAAAATCACCATCGGCTCAACTGCTATTGTCATGCCCGTTTTTAAGATTGGACCCGTATTAGCTGACCCAAAATTTGGAACATGAGGATCCTCGTGGACCTCTCGTCCGATTCCGTGACCAACCAACATCCTTACCACCCCAAAACCCCTTGATTCAACTACGCCCTGAATCTTATTTGAGATATCTCCCAAATGAACCCCATTTTTTATTAACTCAATTCCTGAATACAAAGATTGTTCACAAACATTTATCAATTTAAGTTCTTTGGAATATTTCTTTTTATAATCTTCCCCGCTCAATTCAGAGCAAATAAAGCTTAGGGCACTATCAGTATGGAATCCTTGATACAAAACCCCCATATCTAAAGAGACAAGATCGCCTTCCTTGATTAAATCGTCATCCGGAATGCTATGAACAACTTCTTCGTTAACTGAAACGCAGATAGACGCAGGAAATCCTCCGTAATTTTTAAAAGATGGCTTTACCTTGTATTGTCTACAAAGATCTTCTGCCATTTTATTTAAGTCAGATTTTTTTGTTCCTGGAGTTGTGCTTTCTTTTATTTTTTTTAGAATATTTGCCAGAACTTTACCGCCACTTCTCATCAGTTTTTGCTCTTCAGCGGATTTAATAATAATCATGACTTAAAATAATCTCCTAATTGATTCCTTAACCCGATCAATACTCGGACTTCCATCAACCTCCAAGAGCACCCTTCTTTCCTTAAAATACTCGATTACCGGCTTTGTATTTTGATGAAAAACTTTTAACCTGTTCTTCAGTGTCTCTGGCGTGTCATCGTTTCGTTGCGTCAATTTTCCACCGCAATAAGGACATGCCTCAAATTTATCCATTGTAAATTTTTGACAAGAAGAGCAAACCCTTCTTTTTTTGATGCGATTAATAAGATCTTTGTCTGGAACATTGATGTAGATAACTTTATCGAGCTTTCGATTATTCTCAGAGAGTATTAAATCAAGCTTTTTTGCTTGCTCCAAAGTTCTGGGGTAGCCATCCAATATAACCGGTTGCTCATCGGGAAGAAGGGCAAAAATTGAAATGATTTCGTCATCAATAATATTATTAGGAACAAGATCTCCCTTCTTTAGGATATCGTGAAGTTCATCATCGTGTTCTGCCCGTAAACGAATTAGCTTACCACTAGAGATCAGCTGAAAACCAAGTTTTTCAACTAAAAATTCCGCCTGAGTATCTTTGCCAGATCCGGGCGGGCCCAAAAAGATAATCGTCTCTGCTCGTGGTTTTATATTAATCTCTTTCAATTCTTATCCCCTTTCTTATCAAAATGAATTCTTCGATCTTTTCCATTCTAGCACGTTCTTGCTTTTTTTGGTGATCTAAACCAAAAAGATGCAGAATCCCATGAACTAAATATAATAAGATTAAATCTGATTCTTTAAAACCAAGTTCTTTTGCCTCCTCGATGACAACCTCTTCACATATCAGTATGTCCCCGTCTTTTTCATTCTTTTCATAATTAAAACTCAAAACATTGGTTGGTTTATTTATCCCCCTGAATCTATTATTTAGAGTCCTAATTTCATCTTTTGAAATAAAACTTAAGTTAACTTCAAAAATGGCATCGAGATAAGAAAAAACTTCTTCAGCTGTCTCTGTAAGAAGTTTTGGCGAAACATATCTCGATTTTTTTATAACAGAAAGAGCCAATCTACGCCCCCATTTCACTGCGAACAATTTTTTGAACCAAAGAACCGTCTGCCTTTCCGGACAACCTGAACATTACGGCACCCATAATACGACCAAAATCCTGATCAGGGTTTTCAGAGATGATGTCTTTTACCTCAGCGCGAATCTCTTCTTCTGTCATTTTTTGCGGCAAAAACTCTTCAATGATTTCAAGCTCCGATTGTTCATGATTTGCCAAATCTTCTCGATTTCCAGCTCGATATTGTTCAATCGAATCGCGCCGCTGTTTAGCTTCACGCTCCAAAACTCTTATTACATCCGCATCTTCCAATTCAGCTCTTTTCTCTATTTCAGCATTTTTAATTGCGCTTTTAAGCATACGAAAAAGCGAAAGCACCTCAGTGTTCTGATTCTTTAGTGCCTCCTTCATTTTTTCTTCGATCTGCGTTTTAATTTCCACTTAAAACCCTTTTAACAATAAAGATTTATTTTTGGCTTTTTTTCGTGATTCTTTTCTTATCGCTGTCATTCTTTGTTCTTTTTTTGACGGATCCTTTTCAAAATAGCGGTTTTTTTTATAAGAAGTTAGAATGCCTGCTTGTTGAATTTTTCGATTAAAACGTCTCATCATTCCTTCGAATGATTCGTTTGGTTTACGACTTACACCCTGCAAAAACTATCACCTCCTTCGTGACATACAGATTAAATTTTGCCCCTTTGGGCTATATGATTTACCAAATCGCTTAGTAATTTTAACATAATACATTTCAATTTGCCAGACATTAACTGATATTGAAAATCTTTAATCCTCTTAAGATCATAGCGCTGAAATCATTTCCCGAATAAAAATCAAGATTTTATTCACGAATTATCACGTCACAACAAAAAGACAGCTCTCTCAAACTGTCTTTTTGCAATTTACCATTTTCGGGTTAGAAGAATCTTAGATAAGCACCGGTCTTGTAAACCGTCCAAGGATACCACCCTGAATGGTTATACTTATACCAAGCAATCTTGGC
>DLNA01000009.1:16088-16596 GCA_002476865.1 Patescibacteria group bacterium UBA7522
CCACCAATTGCGTTAGGCCTAGCTCCAGATTCAGCTCTCATGATAGCGTAACCGATTCTCCAAAGGTTTTTAGGAAAAACCTTTTTCATGGCTACAACACATGCGCTTGAGTCCGGAACATTAGTAGAGTTAGTCGAAGCAATCCTTACTGTTTTTTTCTTGGTGCTTACAACCTTTTTAATCTCTGCTTTTTTCTTTTGATCTTCTAATCTTTTAACGTACTTCTTGATCTCTTCAGCAGCAATTTCGTCCTTTGTCTTATAAAGATTGGCCTCAATTACTGTCTTGATCGATTGAACGATTTCTAGGTCGTTCTTTGTCTCTTTGACCTTATAGGTCGGTTCGGCTACCGAAGCCGAAGGCACAGCAATGAATAATAGAGTAATTGCTGTGGTTAGTATTTTGCTACGCATCAGTGCGAAGCACCTACTTTCCACCCTCCGAGCTAAAAGCTCGTCGTTAGGGCCGTTTTAGTTTAGTAATTAACCCTAACATTTTGCCCCGAAAA
>DLNA01000009.1:16811-19127 GCA_002476865.1 Patescibacteria group bacterium UBA7522
TTTAGGGCCTAAAAACAGTGATTTTAGGCATTGAAAAATAATAATTGTAAAGAGAGTCCAATCTATTATAATCAAGATATGGATTGTATATTTTGTAAAATTATTGCAAACGAAATACCGTCTCCCAGAGTATACGAATCGAAAAATTTAATCGTGATAAAAGATATAAACCCCCAGGCGCCTATTCATAATTTGATAATACCTAAAAAGCACATCCCCGATCTAAACTCGGTTACCGAAGAAGATCAAGAAATTTTATCAGAGATATTATTTACGGCAAAAAAAATTTCAGAGATCGAGGGCCTAAAAGAAAAGGGTTATCGGATTATTGCAAACACAGGAAGGGATAGTGGTCAACTCGTGCCGCATCTTCATTTTCATTTTTTGGGCGGTAAAAACTTGGGACCCAAAATAATTAGCGACTAACTAAATTTAATAAAAAGAAAGAGGAAAAATGAAGGTAACAGATAATTCGATTTTGGGATTAATTTACACCCTAATCCTTGCGGCTATAATTGCACTCTTTATTGGTATTACTCTAAATACGTTTTATCCAGCACCATCTTACCCAACAGGTCCGATTGTTGAATACAAAAAAATAGAAGAACCAACTAAAGAAGAGTTGGAGGAAGAAAGACGAATTACCGAGGAACATCAAGGAAAAATTGAAAAATGGTCCGAAACCTCAAGTGTAATAATCGTAGTGTCAGCAACTTTTCTTGTTGCTTTGGGCCTCTTTTTAGCTGGAAAACTCTCAATCCTGCCAAATGGCATCCTTTTGGGTGGCTTTTTTACCCTTTTTTACGGCACAGCCCTTGGTTTTCAGAGCCAAAATCGTTACCTTATATTCGGAGTTACCACAGCTGCTTTAATTGTTGTTGTCTCTGCCGGATATTTAAAGTTTGTTGATAACCCGTTCGTTAAAAAAGAGAGAAAATAAAAAACCTTAACTACAACAAAAAAAGAGCGCCCTTGGGCTCTTTTTTATAATATATTCGATTTATTTAAGCGTATTTTTAAAATTTTGTTTTTCAGGTCTTTTTCGCTTTCATATCTAACTTTAATATAATTAGAGGTCAGCCCGAGCCAATCTTTCTTCTTTTGATTTTTCTTGTTTAATTTTCTATCAAAACCCTCAAACAAAACTTCTTGTTCGGTTCCTATAAATTTTTTCTTAAAGTCGTTGCTAAGATTTTTACTGATACTGCGAAGCTTTTTCGATCTATTCTTTTTTTCGTTTTCATTGATCTGATTTAACATATTCGCAGCTTTTGTCCGCTCTCTTTTTGAATAGGGAAAAACATGAATCCTTGCGAATAAAATCTTTTTTACAAAATCCTTTGTCTCTTGGAACTCCCGCTCTGTCTCGCCAGGAAAGCCGACAATTAGATCTGTTGTGATCGCAATGCCTGGAATTTGTTTTCGAATTTTTTTTACTAGATCTAGGTATTGTTTTTTAGTATACGGCCGACCCATTTTTTTTAAAATTAAATCACTCCCTGATTGTAAAGAGAGATGAAGATGACGGCAAAGACGCGACTCTTTGGCCCAAAGGTTAATAAGACCCTCGCTTACATCCTGAGGATTAATCGATGATAATCGTATTCGTGGAATTTTTGTTTCAGAAAGAATTGTTCTTAAAAGACCTTCTAGGTTAATGATCCCCTCTTCTGTTGATGTTTTTATTTTTGGAATAACAGTTTTATCAATTGGCGAAGAATACTTACCAACATTAACGCCCGATATAACAATCTCTCGATAGCCCATTTTCTCCATTCTTTTTGCCTCTTTTAAAACCTCTAAAAACGGAACGCTTTTTTCTCGGCCCCTTAAGTATGGAACGATGCAATAAGTACAAAAATTATTACACCCATCTTGGACTTTTAATAGTGCCCGGGTTCTAATATCTAGGTTCTGGGTTCTAGCCCTTGGTTTCTGGGTGAATTTTGAGCTTATTAATTTTGAACTGCTAATAATCTCAAAGGTTTTGTCCTTTTCCTGGTTTGAGATTATTAAATCTACCTCAGACATGCCGGTTACCCCTTTCGCTGCACAACCCATCACCACTATTCTTGCCGCTCCATTCTCTCGCTTCAGTTTTCTTATTGCAATCTTTGACTTTTTATCAGCCACAGACGTCACTGAACAAGTGTTAATGATTATGATATCGGCATATTTGGGGTCAACCACAGTAAATCCAGTCAAAAGAAACTGACGTTTAATACTCTCTTCTTCCGCTTGATTTAAGCGGCAGCCAAGAGTATAAAAGTAAACCCTTTTATTAGGGTTGGAATCTTTGAGCACTAAATCAGACAA
>DLNA01000016.1:0-858 GCA_002476865.1 Patescibacteria group bacterium UBA7522
TTCATCGCTTTTATTATATACCTAATGTAAATATTTATAAAAAATAGATCCTTGATATGATAGAATCTAGTTATGAAAGGTGAATTTTTTGGTATGGACCCCGATCAGTTTGGGTGGATGGCAGAGGCCGAGGGTGAGTCGGATTTAATTGACACAAGAGAGACAAAGGTTAACTCAATTATTAACGAGTTGGGCAAAAGAAAAAGAGAAAACCCTAGTGTTGACCCAATGCATTATATTGATGAGGTTATCGAGAAGAATGGCATAAAAATAAAATCACTTACTGAGTCGGAGAGGCGAGCGATAGATAGACATATTTGATGAATACTATTTATAAAAAAATAATAGTCAACGATTTGATGCAGAGAAATTATCAATACACGTTAACAGAGCCGGTCGGAAAAAACTTTAACCCACGTTTTAAACCAGAATTAACACCTAAGGAGATGCTCCGACTCGGTGTTTTCGGCGGAAAATATATGACTGATTGTGCTGATGAATTTCCTCCTGATTGGTATAAAAACGTTAAGCTTTGCCATGAATTTCATAATCCCGAATTAAATCATTTTAAAATAAACGCATCTCAACCGCTTTCGGTTTGGCAGGCCAAGGGCTGGATATATCCGGAAGACCCTAGGGGCTGGTTTCAGTGGTATTGTCGTTATTACATGGGACGAAGAATTCCTGGGGAAGATGATAAGCAGATCAAAAGGTGGCTTGCGATGAGGCGTCACATTTCACAAATAAAAAGTAATTGTTTACCGGGTGATTTGAATTGTAGAAAAAAGCAAAGACAAGCCCTATTGCATTGGGCCTATGATAGTCGTAAAATTTGATTAAGAATTAAGAATTAAGAAT
>DLNA01000016.1:990-5004 GCA_002476865.1 Patescibacteria group bacterium UBA7522
TTAAGAATTAAGAATTAAGAATTTTTATGAAAGAGTTTTATTTGTATTTACTAACAGTGCCGGTTTTTTTTGGTATCGATATGGCCTGGCTCGGCCTGATTGCTAATAAGTTTTATCAAAAACAGATTGGACAATATTTAAAGCCAAACCCTAATTGGACAGCAGCAATTATATTCTATCTTATATATATAGTTGGCATTTTAATCTTTGCAGTTTTACCCAATCTCGACAAGGGTCCAGGAAGTGCGGCTCTTTATGGCGCTCTATTCGGATTTTTTGCATACGCAACTTATGATCTAACAAATTATTCAACGATCAAGGATTGGCCGCTCACCCTTACGGTTATTGATATAGTGTGGGGAACTGTTTTGACGGGATCAGTAGCTCTAGCAGGATATTTTATCGCAAAATTAATTTATTAATAAAAAAAGAGGAGCCATAATGGAAAAAAGATTAAAAGGGCTAAAAATTTATAACACTATTGTCGGCTTTGTTCTGTTGGTTCAGGGTATTGTAATGTGGGCAATTTCAAATAGCTCAAAGTTGCCGGTAACAACTCTTTATACGAAATGGAATGAGGTGCTTAGAATGCCTCAGCCGGTTTTGGAAAATCTAACTGAATGGCGATTGGGACCTATTGTTGCTTCTTTTTTAATTATTTCCGGTCTTTTTCTTTTAGGTTCGGCCTACGTTTGGCGGAAAAAATATGAAGGACAAATTCAAAAGGGGGTAAATCTTTTCAGATGGATGGAGTACTCAATCACCTCATCTTTAATGATAGTCGTTATTGCGATGCTTTGTGGTGTTTATGATCTTTCTTCTTTAATTATGATTTTTTCACTTAACGCTTGTATGATACTTTTTGGTTGGGTGATGGAGATTCACAATCAAACAACTAAAAAGGTTGATTGGACCTCTTATATTTTTGGTTGCTTTGCTGGCGCTGTTCCCTGGATAATAATGGGTCTTTATTTTTTCAATGCTGTTAGTTCAAATGCTGAAGCGGTTCCAACTTTTGTTTATGCTATCTTCTGGACTCTCCTCGTATCCTTTAATGTCTTTGCTGTTAATATGGTTTTACAGTATAAAAAGATTGGGAAATGGAAAGATTATATTTACGGCGAGTATGCCTATATAACACTCTCTTTGGTTGCTAAGGCGCTTTTGGCTTGGCAGGTTTGGGGCGGAACTCTTAGATAGTAATTGAATCCGGTCGCGTGTTAAAATGTAGCTTGTGACAGAAAAAAAAGAAAATTATATATTCGTTCTTGGTTCAAATCCGGCGCTCTCTTTGGCCGAAATTATTTCTTTATTCAGCAAAGACAAAATTTTAGATTCTTCTCGAGAAGTAACCCTTTTAAATACCAATAAATTAAACCCGGAGATAATTAATCATCTTGGTGGGACGATTAAAGTTGCTCAAGTTTTCGGTGAGATGTCAAAAAATAATTTTGATCTTGAAAAGATTATAGAGATAATTGGCGACGAGATATTGAAATTATCTTTCTTAAAAAACAAAAAAACACACTTTGGGATTAGTGTTTATAATATGAACGCTAGTAATAGTTTTTTCCGACGTTTATCGAGATCCCACAGCTACTTATACATAAATCTTAAAAAAAGATTAGCCAAAGAAGGAGTAAGGATTGCCTACCTCCGATCTAAAGAAGTTGCTCTTTCTAGTGCGAGTGTAATTAAAAACAAGTTAAACACTTCCGAAGGTCTCGAGGTTCAAGTAGTGGTCTCTAGCGATAAGATATTCTTGGCGAAGACAATCGCAATACAGGACATCGGTAACTACAGAAAATACGATATTGGTCGGCCCTATAGAGACCTTGTTTCCGGAACAACGCCACCGAAGTTGGCAAAGATAATGATTAATCTTGCTTCGGGCGAACTTAAAAACAAATTTTTAGATCCCTTTTGCGGGAGTGGTACGTTTCTTCAGGAAGCCGCACTGTTGGGCTACTCAAATGTTTACGGTGGCGATCTTTCCCAAAAGGCGATCTTTGAAAGCAGAGAGAATATAAGGTGGTTAAAAAATGAAAACAAAAATATTAATACTTTTTTTGAAATTGATAAGATTGACGCCAGAAAACTTTCTAAAAAATTTAAAAACGGCTATTTTGACGCCATTGCTAGTGAGGGATATTTGGGTCCTCCTCTAAAGGGATTTTTAGACGAAGCTACCCTTAATAAAAACATTAAAGACCTAGAAAATTTGTACAAGGATGCTTTAAAAGAAATCTCTTTGGTGCTTGCCGGTGGCGGAAAGGTTGTTTTAGTGCTACCGGCTTTTAAGACAGGAGGGCAAACAAAATATCTTAACCTTCGTTCTTGTATTAAAGCGCCAGGTCTTAGTGTGATTAATCCATGTAAAGAAGCTGAAAAATTCTCAGAGTTTATCACAGAGAGAGGGTCGTTTATATATTCAAGGGCCGATCAATATGTTTTAAGAGAAATTTTAATTTTAAAAAAGGAGATTAAATGAAAGCGTTAGTGGTTTATGATTCTACTTATGGAAATACTAAAAAAATTGCTAAGATTTTAGCATCCGAAATCGGCGATGGTTCAAAGGAGTTGTTTGTTGATGATTTTGATTTAAAAATTTTAAATCACTTTGATCTTTTGATTGTTGGCAGTCCAATTCAGGGATGGAGACCAACGGCAAAAATTCATGATTTTTTGGAGAAACTCAAAAAGGATGATTTAAAAGATAAAAAAGTTGCCGCTTTTGATACAAGAATGAATGTTTGGTATTCGGGCGATGCTGTAAAAAAAATTGTAAAATATTTTCTAAAAATTAAAGCTAGAGTAGTGTCATCCGAATTCTTTATCGTCTCCGATAAGGAGGGCCCGATCAAAAAAGAAGAGCTCGAAAAAGTAAAGAGCTGGGCGAAAGATCTAAAAGAGATTTAATTTAATTAATTTTCTTATATAATATATTTTAAATGGATAAGATTTTGTTTTATTCGATTGTTGCGGCGGTTGTTTTGAGCGCATTATCGCTGGTTGGTATTGTTACGATTGGCCTTAAAAAGAAAACCCTCGCAAAAGTTTCGATGATTTTGGTCGCTTTTTCAACGGGAGCTCTAATTGGTGGTGCCTTTTTGCATCTTTTGCCAGAAGCAATCGAGATCTCCGAGGGGCTAAATCCCTTTGTTTATCTTCTGATCGGTATCTCTGTTTTTTTTATTTTGGAGAGATATCTGAAATGGCATCATTGTCACGAAGAGGGTGAGTGTAGTGTACACACTTTTACTTACATGAGCTTAATAGGGGATGCTTTTCATAATTTTATAGATGGTCTGGTGGTGGTTTCGGCTTTTGCGGTTAGTACTGAACTTGGCATAATTACAACCCTTGCGGTTGCTGCTCATGAATTGCCTCAGGAGCTAGGCGATTTTGGAGTTTTAATACACGGTGGATTCGGAAAGCTAAAAGCGCTTTTCTGGAACTTTTTCTCTTCTCTTTCTGCAATCTTGGGTGTGATGATTGGTTATTTTGCAATTAACTCTTTTGATAATCTTTCGGCGGTTCTTTTACCCTTTGCGGCGGGAGGTTTTGTTTATATCGCAATGAGCGATCTTGTGCCCGAGCTTCATAAAGAGCCCAAGATTTCAAAGTCAGCATTTAACTTTTTGATTTTTATCATCGGAATAATTTTTATGTATTTAATGAAAATCTATTTTGGAGAATAAAAAAAGGAGCGCCTAGCTCCTTTTTTTATTAAATTATTGACTTTTGTGTATTTTTAGTCCTCTGTTTTTTTCTGTTCGAACCCTAGAATCCATTTCTTGTTCTCCTTTTCATATACCGATAATACAACTTTTTTGTTTTTTAAATTTCTTTCTTATTTACTTTTTTAAAAACGCTTGCAATTAGGCTATAAATATGTTATTATTTTCGTTAGTAAAATTAATTGGAACTAGCGTATATCCTCTGGATAACAGCGAAATTCCAGAGGAGTCACATGTCGTTTACAGACGAAACTCTAACCTGCAAAGATTGCGG
>DLNA01000016.1:5085-15149 GCA_002476865.1 Patescibacteria group bacterium UBA7522
AAAGAATTTGTATTCTCAGCCGATGAGCAGGCCTTCTACCAAGAGAAGGGTTTTGAAAATAAACCCGGTAGATGTAAAGAATGTCGAATCGCCAAGAAGAATGCTGGTCGATTTGAACGGAAGGAGACAACAATTACTTGTTCTTCTTGTGGTAAAGAGGATACTGTTCCTTTTGAACCAAAAGATCCTTCTAACGTTCTTTGCAGAGATTGCTTTAGAGCGCAAAAAGACGCCGCTTAAGCGGTGTAGCAAAAAACCGCCTTCGGGCGGTTTTTTGATTTTAGATATCATTTATAAATAGCTATGAAAAAGTGTTTATTTGTAGTAGAATGTACGAGCAAAAATGAAAATTAAAAAAATTGATTTTAACTTTAGGGCAAAAATTAATCCACTAATCGAGCGCCTAGGTTCTCATATCCGAAGCCCTTATTTTAAAGATACGATAACTCAACTATTTATTCTGCCAACTCTTGCTCTATCATTGGCTTCGTGGATTTTTTCCCTTTATTTTTTTAAGGTTACAAAATATTTAGTTCCTTTAAGATATAGCAGTTTTTTGGGATTTTCCAGGATTGGTAAGTGGTATGAATCTTATGAACTGGTAATTTTTATGACAATCTGTGTCTTGATTAATCTTTTTCTTGCTAATGTTGTTTATAAAAAAGATAAATTCCTGGCTCATATTATAACGGCAAGTAACATTTTTATTACGCTAGTCGTTATTACAATGATTATTAATTTTGGAAGAATAATAAACCAATGACAGAGAACTGGTACGAATCAAGAAAATTTATAAGATTTTTAGAGATTATCCCCGGGCTTTTTGCTTGGGGCTTTATAGCATTGCCTTTCGTTTTGGCGTTTGTTTCACCCGTTGCGCTCGGTGTTTTGATAATGCTTTATAGTATGATCTGGCTCGGGAAAGCGCTTAATATTTCAAGACATCTAGTCAGTGGTTTTTTTCGACTTAGAAAGAATATGAAGATAAACTGGCTCGATCTGCTTAAAAAAACATCAAAAATAAAAAAAGTTGAGACATTCTGGCTCAATCGATCAAAGCGGTTCAAAAAACCTTCTGACAAAGAAGAGCTGGGTCTTGTTAGGGCTCTAGGTAGTAGGCAGGATTTAATAAAGGATTGGCGCGATCTTTATCATGTGGTTATTTTTGCTGTTTCTTCTGAACGGCTCGATATCACAGAATCATCTTTAAAATTTATAATAGCATCCAACTATCCGAACGATAAAATAATTGTTGTTTTTGCTGGCGAAGAAAAATATAAAGAAGGGTTTTTAGAGGATATAAAAATTCTGGAAAAAAAATATGCTCATAAGTTTAAGGATTTTAGATGGTATCTTCACACCCTAAAAGACGGCGAGGTTGTTGGCAAGGGCTCAAATATAACTAATGCGGGTAAGAAATTCTGGAAAGATTATAAAAACAAGGGTCTTTTACCGGAGAATATGATTGTTACAACACTAGACGCTGATCACACTGTTCATTGCGAGTATTTTGCTCGGCTTTCTTATCAGTATGTCATGGATTCCAATAGGCACAACAAAACCTATCAGCCAATCCCTCTTCTATTTAATAACATTTGGGATGTCCCGATGCTAAATAGAATCGCCGCCGTTTCAACCTCCTTCTGGCAATTTATTGAAGGGATGCGTTCATATAAATTAAGAACCTTTGCCGCTCATTCCCAAACAATGGACACTCTTTTAAAAACAGATTTTTGGTCTGTTAAAACCATTGTTGAAGATGGCCATCAGTATTGGCGTACTTATTTTGCCCTTGGGGGCGATGCTCATATTGTGCCAATGTATATCCCGGTTTATCAGGATGCTGTTTTGGGGGAAAACGTTTGGCAATCTATTAAAAATCAATATAAACAGTTGCGCCGCTGGTCTTGGGGTGTAACTGACTTTCCATTTGTTGTGATTAATGCTATTAAACACAAGGAGATTCCCCTGTTCGAAAGATTACTTCAGATATATCGTCAGTTTATCTCTTTTTTCACATGGGCTTCGGCTTCATTCTTCTTGGCTACTTCATGGATTCCGCTTGCCTTAAGTCAGGCGTTCCAGGATACCGCCTTTGCTCACAACTCTAGTTTGTATGCATCAAAAACTCTTTCATTTGCTTGGTTCGGTGTCTTTTTGAATTACTGGCTTTCTCTGTTTTTATTTCCACCAAAGCCAAAACATTATGGACTTAGGTATAATTTAGAGATGATCTTCCAGTGGGTTTTTTCTCCGATTTTTGCAATTTTTATTTTGGCTTTACCGGCACTCGAAACCCAAACTCGACTTATTATAAACAAACGCCTTGAATATTTTTGGGTAACTCCAAAGCTAAGAAAAAGCGAACTCACTCATCTTAAAAAATAAATTAGTTCTTATCCTTGACACTGTGCTGGGCCGGGTTTAATATCAGAATTAGTTTATGGACGAAAAGAGATTTTTTAATTTATTGAAAAGCTTACAGAGTGTGATGAAGTGCCCATCTTGTGGTTCTTTGTATGAAGTTTCCGAAATGCAGTTCGTTGGCAGTCAGGATGGCTACTTTCTTTTATCAATGAATTGTAGCAAATGTTCTCTTCCGGTTTGGGTTAATATTTTTTCAGGTAAAAATGGTCGAGGCAGTTTTACGGGCGATCTAACGATAAACGACATCAGTTTATTAAATCGAGAACCGGTAACTACAGCTGAAGTTATTGATTTTCATCTGTTAATAAAAAATTTTGACGGTGATTTTAAGAAAGCATTTAGGGATACTAAAAAAACATAAAATTTTCTTTTTTTGAAGTTTAAAATAAAAACTGAATTAAGAATTAATTGATCGAAAATCAAAACTATTGCTCGGATGGTTTTTTTTTGCTATACTGACCTTTGCGATAAATTATGGAAAAAATTGTTTTAAAAGCAGAAAAAAGAACTGAAAAATCAAATGCGGCAAGAGCGAAAAACTTACTGCCGTCCGTTATTTATGGTAAGGGAAAAGAAGCAATATCTTTGTCTATTGATCAGTCGGAATTTAAAAAGGCCTATAAAGAGGTGGGTAGTTCAGCAATTATTACGCTAAAAGTTGATGAAAAAGACAAAAATGTTCTCGTTCAAGATGTTCAAAAACATCCGGTGACTGACGAATTTATTCATGCTGATTTTTACGAAGTTTCGTTAACGGAAAAAATTACAACAAATGTTCCAATTAAATTTATTGGTGATTCTCCGGCTGTTCTTGATCAAAACGGAACATTAATGACTAATAAAAACGAACTAGAAGTTGAGTGTTTGCCACTTGACCTTCCTCACGAAATTGAGATTGATATTAGTTCTTTAGATAATTTTGAAAAAGCTATCCATGTTTCCGACATAGTTCTTTCCGACAAGGTTGAAATAAAAGATGATCCAGAAGTAATGGTTGTTACGGTTGAGCCGCCAAGAAGCGAAGAAGAGCTAGCCGAGCTTGAAGAGCCGGTTTCGGAAGGTGAAATGCCCGAGAGTGAGCACGGCGAAGATTCTCCAGAGGAAAACGAAGAAGAAGCAGAATCTGAAAAAGAATAAAAACCCCGATAATTATCAGAGTTTTTGTTCTTTTGGGCAGTAATTTAATATTTATATTTTTTTAAATTTTAATTCTTTTTTAAATAATATCTCGAGGATGATATATTTTTTTATTGATTTTTCATGATTTTTTATTTATATTTTAGATACTATTAAGGGGGACTTATTTTAATAAGAAAATCTACGCATGAAAAAACAAAAGGTCCTTTCTACAAAATTTGGTGGAAAAGTTTTCAAATTTTCAGATACAATAATTTTTTTCCCCTTCATCTGAAAGCAACAAAAGTCAGGGCTTATAAATGGTGGCACGAGCAAAAGTTTTCGAATTTTTTTAACTACTTTTTTTTATGTATTTATCTGATTTGTTCAATAATGACCCTTTTTTTAACATCCCCACAAACTTTAAATGCGGCTACGCTTGTTAGAGAAGAGGCAATTGTCAAATATGCTGGAGAGGATGTCTATTATTTTAATACAGAAAAAAAAGAGGCCACTGAATTATCGGCCAGCTTTCAGAACGATCGAAGTCCGTCGATATATGAAAATAAAGTTGTTTATGTAAGTTACAAGGACGGTGATTCTGAGATATATTTAAAGAATTTATCAAACGGAAACGAAGTAAGAATAACCGATTATTCTTCACAAAAAGAAAAGCCAGTAATTTATAATAATTATATTGCGTGGGTGGACTATCGTAACGGCGATGCTGATATTTTTTTTGTTAATTTAGAAGATCCGGAAACCCTACATAATAATGTTAATATAACACCCAACACTGAAAACTCTAATCAGCTTGAACCGGTAATTTATAATAATTATATTGCCTGGGCCGATGAAAGAAATGGTTCTAACTCGGATATTTTTTTCATTGATATTTCTGATTCAGATTCTTTAGAAAATCCAATTAATATTACCAACGAACCCAACTCACATCAAAAACAGCCTGCTATTTATAATAATTATATTGCCTGGACAGATTATCGCAACGGATATAGTGACATATATTTGAATACCCTTGATAATCAGGAAAATTTTGAAAATCCTATTAATGTTACGCCTTTTAGCAATGGTTCTTTCGAGCAATCTCCGTCTATATTTGGAAACTTTCTTCTTTGGCAGAGTGATTCGGGTGGAAATGGTCAGGATATATATTTGGCAAGAATTGATGATTTAGAAAATTTTGAGAATATAACACCTAATTCTGGCGGCGCAAATGAAGAATTTCCTCATATTAATAACAATAAAGCTGTTTGGCAAAGAGAATTTAATGGACACACCGAGATAGTGTACTATGATATTATTTCAAAAAATAGTGAAGTGTTGCCACTCGATTTAAAAAATCAGTTTGCTCCCAAAATTTATAATGAAAATATTGTTTGGCAATCAGAAAAACCTGTTCCCTATAACGCCAAAACAGATGGACAATGGACGGTGTTTAAGGATGGAAATTCATGCGGAATCTATGCGGTTAAAAACGCCCCAGAAACAATTAAGAAGATCTCTTTGGATTGTAATGACTTCTTCGTATCTGAAGGAAAGGTTTTGCTTTATGAATATGACTCAGAAACTACTAAGATGCAGTATTATCTATATGATTTAAATAATGACAACAAAACAAAAATTACCAATGACGAGGTGGAGAGAATTGATGTTTCCTATTCTAACGGAAAAATGGTTTGGGCCCAACAGACCCAGGACAATAATCAGGAAATATATTATGCGAATATTAATCAATCGGAAGCTTTGAATTCGATTATGGTAAGCTCTTTGGGCGGGCACCCCAACCATACATATATTGCATCAAATCCTCAAATAGCTGGTAATTTTATTGCTTGGAATCAATCTTTTTTTGATGGAATTAGGTGGTCTTATGGAATTTATGGTGCCAAAATAAGGATTGATGGCACACCTGAATTAAAATTTCCCTACGAAGATGGTTTAAGGCAAGATATTAATTTTTCGCCCCCTTCGGTATCTGAGAATGGTAAGATTGTTTGGATTGATAATTCATCAGGAAATAACGAGATCTATCTAGGAAGAATTGATATTTCTAATCGGGAAAAAATAAAAATAACTGACTCCTCTGGCTCATACCAGATAGAGGGATCGCCAAAAATTAGTGATAACAAAATCGTTTGGGTTGATAATCGATCTGATTTTTTTAATGTATATATAGCCAACGTTTTGTTTACGGATTCAATAAATATCTTTTCGCTTTCAGCGCAGAGCGCCGAACAAAGCCTCCCTTACATAATTAATAGTAAGATTGTTTGGGTTGATTATCGTAATGATTTTGCCGAACTTTATTTTGGCGAGCTTGATAGTTCCCCGCCTATTTTTACTAATCTACCCGGTACCAATAGGGTAATAAATATTGAGGAAGACCAGATTATTAGATCGTCTCCGCTTTTAATTAGGGTAAGGCCTATTGATACTGATAATGAAATAGAAAAAGTTGAATTTTATTTTGCGAATAACTTATTAGGTGTCGCCAATAGTCCGGATAATGAAGGTGTTTATGAATCAGTTGTTGATATAAATGGTTATAATTTTTCTCCTGGTTCTGAGGTTGTGAAAGTGTTTACTTTTGACACGGTTGGCAATAGGGCGGATCTTAGTGTCTCGATAGTCCCCGACCCATTATTCTTTCCTTATTTGAATGTTAAGAAACTTTCTAATGAGATTCAGGAGGCAAGAGATTTAAAAAGTTCGGGTGATAAAATTGTTTGGCATGATTCCAGGAATGGGAATCAAGATATATTTGTAGCCGATCTTTCCAATAAAAATTCAATAGTGGAAAGAGCTGTTACAGAAAAAGAGGGTGAGCAATTAATAATCTCTTTTGAAAATAATTTTCTTCTTTGGTTGGATTTAGATTTGGGGACCGAAAACTCAAAAATATACGTAAGTGATTTAAGCGATATTCGAGCAATAGATACTATTTCTATTGCCACAATGCCCGGAGAAAAACATATAAATAAATTTATTGGTCAACGTGTAATTTGGGGCTTAGGGACTTGGCCAAGTACGGAATATTTTTTAACAGATTTTTCAAAAAGAGATGACATTAAAACAGTTCAATTAACACAGGCAACCGGTTTTGTTTATGATGTCTGGGGAAATAAAATACTAGTGTCTGATAACAATGGATTGCGGGTTATTGATGTAACGGATATGAATAATATTTCTTATTATCATATTGCCGATGATTTTTCACACTTTGATAACAGGATAATTAATGGTAATGTTTTTTGGAAAAGTGAAGGAAATTTTTATCTCTCGGATATTTCTAATCCTCAAGATATTAAGGTTTATCTGTTAGACACTGGTTTACATTATGATTCAATAATATATGATTTTTTTGATAATAATGTTGTTTGGAGCCCCGGGTCTAACACTCAAGGAATAAAGGGGGATATTTTTATAACTAATTTTATTGACCCCAGTGATCCCCATACCGAAATTATTTCGAGTCCTAATATTTTTCAATCCTACGGCGGAAAAATAGGGAATGAAATTTTTTGGCTCGAATCTGACGGTAATCTTGATAGTGTGGCTTATAGGGCGAGCATCTCTGCCAGTGGACTGTTTCAAAAGACCCAGATAATTGAAACGAATGTTAATTCTTCAATGAGAATATTAGAATCTGGTGTTTTAATAAGCAAAAATGATGATATATTTTTTTATAATCAAGCCACGAATGAATTAGATCTTATTTTTACTAGTAATTATTCGGTTAATCTTTCTAGCGTTGATATTAACGATAATTATATTGTTGGGCATGGTCACTCCCCTGTCACTGAAAAGTGTCTCCCGTTATTTTATGACAGAAAGAGCAAAAGCATAAAAATTGCTGTAACCGGAGATTATGATGTAGATCGCATATATAATAAACCCTATATCGTAAATGAGGGTATGGTTTTTGTTGACCCTCTTGATGATAAAATCTATTGGAGTTCATTTGAACGAGTAGATATCTTTGCACCAGAATTTTTTATTTTAAATCCTCTAGAAGGAACAACCGGTGATCCCACAACTTTTATAGCGACCGCCTGGGATAACGATATTCCTCAAAAGGCTGAAATTTCTATAGACGGAGGGGCTTTTATTAGGATGACTCAGGTTAATTCTTACAAAGGAGATATTGGCTCATCAGCTTCATTTTCAAGAAAAATAAATATGCCCAGTAATAAAATTTTTGTTAATTATTCATTAAATTTTTATGATGCATTCAATAATGTTGGCTCAAAGAATGGCAAAATTAAACTCTTGGACAATGACCCTCCCACGGTAACTGATATAAAACCTCTTATAGGAACGACGGGTGATTTATTGCCAATTATAATTAATGCGACAGATAATATTGCTATAAAAAAATATCAAATCTCTATCGAGAACTCATCATTTGTCGATATTTTATCTAAAAACCATGTGATTAATATTCCGTTAAATTCGATTAATCCGATTAAAATTAAGGCAAGGGTTTTTGATGCAGCAAATAACTTTACTGATTCGGTAAATTATTCTATAAAAGTTTTAGACAATGACCCCCCCGAAATTATTTCGGTAACTGACAGCGCGCAAATTGTGCCAGAGTCGCCCACCATAACTCTTGAAGCTAGGGATAATATTTCCTTAAAAAAAGCCATAATCTCTTTTGACGGAGTCGTTTGGGAATCAATGATTGGGAAAAATTCGCCTTTTAGTTATAATTTTAACTTTAACCTTAAAAAGGAAAGTGATTTTTTTGTTCGCGTTTATGATTCGTCCAATAATTATACAGAAAGAGATAAAAACGGTTTAATAAAATACTTTGTAGCTGAAAGCAATATACCGAAAGAGGAAACAGTGGCAGAGAATGATAGCACGCAAAAAGATCTTAATATCTTAAAAATATCCATAGAAAATATAAAATTATTTATAAAAAATTTATTAACCGGAGCTGATTATACGATTAACGCTTTTAAAGAATCTGTTACAAATATTAAAAGCTTTACTAACCAAGCCATAAAGAAAACACCACCCCCAGTTGCTCATTCCTTCCCTTATTTATTATTTATTCTTTTGGGGATATTTGCTTGGCGTCTTGGAGCTCAAATCAAAACAGAGGCGAGTCAGGCCGCTAAGATAATAGAAATTATTAAGACCCAGAAAGTTATTGCAGAAGATAAAGAAAACTTTATCATTCTTTCTTCTCATTATCTTAGAACTCCACTAACGATTCTTAAGGGCTCTTTTGATTTAACGGTCCTTACTGGTAGTGCCAAGGAGAAGTTAATAAAAGCCGTCTCTCTTCTTGAAGATGATATTAGGTCCATTCTCGGAGATATCGAAGGAAACAAATATCTTTCTCATATTATCAAACCAGATCTTAAAAAAGAAAAAACCAAAGTTTATGCCAATCTTTTAATTTGGCTCCCAGCCATTTTTACTGGCGCTTTAGCTTTTTTGGCTAACTATATTTTTATTAACCATAAAGTAATTGAGCCAACCGTCATAAACCTGATCATTCAATTTATTGTCTTTATCTTGTTTGCTCAATTCTTTTACTTAACAATTCGCAAAGTTTATATCAGCAGAAAAAACATTAAAGAAATCAAAGAGACAATGAGATATGAGAAAGAGATTGATAAAGCCAGGAATCAATTTATTGATAAAACAACCAAAACACTTGGTTATCATTTAAATAATATTTCAAAGATAGCTCTGGTTACCGATGACCCCGCCAGGCCTCATGTTGTTGAGGCTAAGAATCGCTTCGATGAAATACTTTCAAAATTACTTCTTTTGAGAGAGGTTAGGTCTGGTAGTAAGGTGGTTCAAAAGTCAACTTTTACAATTTCAACCATTATCGATGATATTTTTGGCTCGTTAAAATCAGAAATTAAACAAAAAAATATTGTTTTCAAAAAAAGTGGTTTACTTGGCACAATCCATCAAAACAAAAAAATGATTAGTTTTATTTTAAGTTCGGTTATATCCAACGCTATTAAATTCAGTCCCAATGGGGGCAGGGTTACTCTCAAGTTTGAGGCCATCAAGGGGCTAGCATCAGTTACTGTTATTGACCAGGGCGCTGGTATTTCGAAAGAAGGTATTCTTCATCTTTTCAAGCCCTTTACTAGGGTTGGTTCAGCGATGCACTTTGATTATGAGGGGTTTGGCTTCTCTCTTTTTCTTTCCAAGGTGATTGCCAAGCATCTTGGTGGTGATATTCTGGTTAAATCAGAAAAGGGAAAGGGGACAACAGTAAAAATTTTGTTTGAAATGTAGGTTTTAAATTGTTGATGAAAAATATTCTTGATAAAAAACATGACTTTATTTATTCTAAGTTTTTTTCGATTTTTAACAGGGGACTGTTTGGTGTAATATAATAATTTTATGAGCTTTATGAAAATAAAAAACTTTTTTTCTAAATCAGTGGTTTTTATAAAAAAGCATATCTGGTCAATTGTGTTAGTTTTTTTAGCATTGATTGCGGGGGGTTTTTTTGTTTGGGA
>DLNA01000006.1 GCA_002476865.1 Patescibacteria group bacterium UBA7522
TGAACGCTTCTTAGGTCCGCTCCATTAAAAAGAAGGTCGGTTGCAAAAGAGTGACGCAAGGTATGGGGAGTAACTTTTTTTGTTATACCTGATTTTTTGGCATAATTAGAGACCATCCTCTGAATGCTTCTTGGAGTTAATCTCATATATTCTCCATCTTCGTCTTGAATTCCACCATAATGAATAAATAGGGGCTCAAAATCATCTTTTCTTGTTTTTAGGTATTCGGAGATCGCCATTCCAGCTTCGGAAGAAATAAAAACAACCCTATCTTTTCCACCCTTTCCTCTAACAAAAATCTCACTTTTAGACAGATTAATTTGATTGATATTTAAAGAACAGAGTTCACTCACCCTTAGACCGGTCGAAAAAAGCAAGTTCAAGATTGCCTCATCTCTTTTTGATATATTTTCGTTTTTTGTAAAATTACGAGGCGCCATAAGAAGATCTATAATCTCCTCATTTTCTAAAAAGGAAACTTGTTTTCTTTTTGCGTCTGCAAGTTCTATTTTTTCTGGAGCCAAGGAATCAATGTCTCTTTTGGCCAAATACTTTAAAAAAGCCCTGATCGCAATCAGGTGATAATTTTGGGTATTTTTTTTGAGTGATTCACCCTCCAGACCTTCTAAGCGATTAAGATAAAGACGATATGATCTAATCTTGTCGGCCGTGATAGATTTTGGCGTTGCCGAACTCTTCCTTCCCGTCTCTACAAAATCCAGAAAGCGATAAAGATAATGTTCGTAATTGCGAATGGTTAGCTCCGAGTGGCCCCTTTCTATTTCACAGTGCTCCAAAAAATCCCTAATTAAATCATCTAAAAAAAGCTTTGTCATATTAACATAATACACCGATACTTAGTTATTGTGCGACACTCTTTACTTATTAGAACAAGGATGAGCGACCCTTTATTAATTTGCACTTTATAATCAAGAACTCTCCGTGCTAGAATGTAAAAAGTGAATATAACTTGGGCAATAATTTTAGGAGCCATTCAGGGCATAACAGAGATCTTGCCGATTTCTTCTTCGGCTCATCTTATTCTTTTTCCGTGGTTTTTAAAAATGCCAGACCAGGGCCTCTCTTTTGATGTTGCTCTTCACCTCGGATCTCTTTTGGCCATTATAATTGCCTTTGGCCCCGATTGGATTAATCTAATTCAAGAATTGCCAAAACTAGTAAAAAATAAATTAAAAGCAACGAATCAAAATCAAAAAATAATTTATTATCTCCTGTTGGCTACTATACCAGGAACAATTGCAGGAATTCTCTTCGAAAGCTTAATCGAAACAAAACTTCGATCGGAGCTGGTTATTGTCTTTACTCTTTTTATTTATGGTGGAATTTTGTGGTATGTAGACAAAAAGGGCCAAAAGGGAAAGACGCTTAGCGATATCGGCCTGAAAGACGCTCTTTTTATCGGTTTAGCTCAAATGTTCGCCCTTGTTCCGGGAACCTCACGGTCGGGGATAACTATTTCAGCCGGCCTTTTTAGGGGTCTTAAAAAAGAGGTTGCTGCAAAATTTTCTTTCATGCTCTCTGCTCCCATAATCTTTGGGGCAGGAATTGTAAAAGTCCCCAAGATAGCTCTTTCAGATCTAGTTAGTGCTTACTTTATTTTAGGAGTTATCTCTTCTTTTGTTTTTGCACTATTGGCAATAAAATTCATTTTAGGGTTTGTAAAGAAATATAGTTATAAATATTTTGCGTTTTATCGTTTTGGACTAGCAGCATTAATTTTAATTTTTATTTTTTTAAGATGAACGAAGAATATTTAAAACTCTTAATTACAGCCATGATGCCGATTGGAGAGCTTCGGGCAGCTATTCCGCTAGGATTAACTATCTACAATTTGAATTTTTTTGAAACGTTTTTAATTAGCGTTCTTGGCAATATGGCTCCAATTACCCTAATAATTTTTCTTCTCAATCCAATATCAAAGTTGCTATCAAAACACTCTCAGTTTTTCAGATGGTTCTTTCACTGGCTCTTTGAAAGAACCAGACGCAAACATTCAAAAAAATTTGAGGTTTTAGAAGAGGTTGCCCTTGTCAGCTTTGTTGCCATACCACTTCCTATGACCGGGGCATGGACAGGTGCTCTTGCTTCGTTTGTTTTCGGCATTCCACCAAAAAAAGCCCTGCCGCTAATTTTTCTTGGTGTCCTTATTGCTGGCGTAATCGTTACACTTTTAACAGTTGGAGTTAAGCTCTTTATATGATAGATGAATTGATTTTCTTTCTTACTAAATATATCGCTGATTGGGGATACCTGATTGCTTTTTTGGCCTCTCTTTTAGAAAACTCTATTTTCTTGGGACTTTTTGTTCCTGGCGAAATCATTACTCTCCTTTCTGGCTTTTATGCCGGTCAAGAAATACTCTTTTACCCTCTGGTCTTAATAATTATTTTAACTAGTTCGGCGATTGGCGATAATATCGGCTTTTGGATCGGCCGAAAATTTGGTAAAAAATGGCTCAAAAAAGTCGGGCCAAAAATTGGCCAAAAAACAAAAAAAATAGAACGAGCTGAAATTTTTTGGGACAAACAGGGCGAAAAAGCGATAATAGCTGGTCGTTTTATGGCTTTTGCCAGAACCTTTGTTCCGTTTTTTGCCGGCAGTTCAAAAATAAAATATCGAAAGTTTTTTTTACTTAACTTGGCTGGGGCCACCGTTCATTCTGTTACAATGGTAACCCTGGGCTATCATTTTGGTAAAAGCTGGGAAGCAATTAGTGCCGCTTTCGGAACACTCGGTGTTTTACTACTAGCAATCTTTATTGTTTCGGCCTATAAATACATCGTAAAAAGAAAGGTTGAAAAAAAATGAAAACAGAAACCAAGAAGTTAAAAAATGGCGCAAAAATTATCGGCATAAAAATGCCTGGCGCCAAGTCGGTTGTTATAAACTTCGGTTTTAGAGCCGGGTCACGAAACGAAGATCCAAAATATGCCGGAATATCACACTTTTTAGAGCACATGATGTTTAAGGGCTCACAAAAAAGGCCATCCGCCAAAGAAATTTCGAGAGACGCGGATAAAATAGGCGCCTATTATAATGCAGCGACAGAAAAGGAGTGGACTTATTATTATATTAAAACCATAAAAGATAATTTTGATTTATCGCTCGATATTGTTGGCGATATGGTTACATCCCCGATCCTAGACAAAAACGAGCTCGAAAAAGAGAAAGGTACAATCATTGAAGAGATTAGGATGTACAAAGATACGCCCTCTCAAGATATTGAATGGCGAATGGAAGAAACCATGTTTGGCAAGAACTCCCCGCTGGGAAGAGATGAAGGTGGAACGGAAGAAAGTGTCTTGGGAATATCTCAGAAACAGATGCTAGATTATTACAAAAAACATTATGTTGGCCAAAACTGTGTCTGCGTTGTAGCCGGAGATCTTCCTAACGACTACAATGAGAGGGTAGAAAAATACCTCAAAAAACTAAAACCAGGAGAGTCAGATTACGTAAAAATACCTCAAATCAAAAAACCATCTACGAGGTTAATATATAAAGAAACCGAACAGGCCCACGTCGGAGTTTGCATACCGGGAATTTCAATATCCAGCGAAGAAAAATACGCCATGCAAGTAATAACTGCTGCACTGGGAGGGTACATGAGCTCAAGATTGTTCATAGAGATTAGGGAAAAAAGAGGGCTCGCTTATTATGTTCGTTCTTCAAATGTCAAGTATTCAGATACTGGTAGCATTGAGATTGTCGGCGGGTTTAGAAAGTCAAAAATCGAAGAGGCGGTTAAGATCATTAAAAGAGAGATTGCCAACATTAAAAACTTAAGCGACGAAGAGATTGAAAGAGCAAAGGGGAACTTAAGGGGTATTAATACCCTTATTTTCGATGACCCCGAAAGAAGAGCTGGCTACACCGTTATTCAAAATTTAATCTCTAAAAAACCGGAGTCACCCGAAGAATACATTAAAAAAATAACTGAGGTAGACAATAAAAAGACAAGAGAAGTGGCTAAAAAATTCCTAGACGAAAATAAGCTCTATCTTACTATCATTGGTCCCTATAAAAATAAAGAAAAGTTTGATAAAATACTAAATCGCTAGGATATTTAAAATGAAAAAAGAAAAAACTTTAATACTAGTAAAGCCAGATGGCGTTCAAAGAGGACTTATCGGGAACATCATCAATCGCTTCGAAGACAAGGGCCTAAAAATGATTGGCCTTAAGATGATAACCTTAAACGATGTTCTTCTGGAGGCACATTACTCGCACCTAACAGACAAACCGTTTTTTGGTGAAATAAAAAACTTTATGAAAAGCTCGCCTATTGTTGCTATGGCCTGGGAAGGTGGTGAGGGCACCGTTAGCGCCGTAAGAATTTTAGTCGGACCGACCAAAGGTCAAAAAGCGCCGGCCGGTACGATCCGAGGCGACTATGGTCTTTCGGGATCAAACAATATAGTTCATGCCTCTGATAGTGTCGACAATGGAGAGATCGAAGTTGAAAGATTTTTCAAAAAAGAAGAGCTTTTTGAATACGAGAAAACACAAGATTTACATATTTACGGAAAAAAATAAAGACATTAGCCAGCTTTGCCCTCGTAGCTCAATGGATAGAGCGATTCCGTCCTAAGGAAGAGGTTGGGGGTTCGACTCCCTCCGAGGGCACCAATAATTACTGAAATTATTTCAAAAAAATGATACAATTTTATCAATAACAAGGAGGGCTTAATAATGACCGAGAGTAAGAAAACAAAACCAAAAGTTAAGGAAGAGTCGCCCGTAAAAAAAGTTACGGAAAAAAACAAAAAGGAAAAAATAGCAAAAGCAATTAACGGAAAAACTATTTTAGTAGCTGCCATCGTAGTATTGTTAACCTTTATTACGACCGCTGGCTTTTTAATATATAAAAATAATGAGTCCGGATTCGTAAAGAGAGTGGCCCAGATAATACCTTACCCAGCCGCAATTGTTGATCTTAGATTTGCAAGTGCTTTTTCTTATCTTGATCAGCTTGATATTATTAAAAATTATTATCAAGAATTTGAAAGCGCCGACTTTAATTCAGATGAAGGCAAGGAAATGCTTTCGGACGCCAGAAAAGATGTAATGAATAGGATAATCGAAGATGCCATAATAGCCAAGGAGGCAAAAAGAGCTAAAATAAGTATTTCAAAAGACGAACTCGAAAAAGAGTTTAGTGATCTTGTTACCAGTAGCGGCGGCGAAGAGGACTTTGCCTCGACTCTTAAAAAATATTACGGACTCACTCTAGACGAATTTAAACAAAAAATTTACAAACCAACTTTTCTTAGAGAAAAGGTTGCTGAGGCAATCTCGGGCGATGAAAAAATAGATGCCGCTGCAAAAAGCCAAGCCGATGAAATCTACGAAAAAGCGACTGAAGAAAAAATAGATTTCTCAAAATTAGCAAAGGAATACTCACAAGATCCTGGCAGTGCCGCTTTAGGCGGAGATCTTGGTTACTTTTCTAAAGGAAAAATGGTGGCCGAGTTTGAAGAAGTCGCCTTCAAACTTAAAAAGGGCGAGATTTCAAAACCAGTTAGAACAATCTATGGCTATCATATTATAAAAGTAACAAATATTAAGGGTAACGAGATCCAAGCCAGCCACATCCTCGTTAAAGTCCGGGACTTTAACGAATGGCTAGAAGAAAAAAAGACTGAGCTGGAAGGCAAAAAATATCTTGGCTTCATACCGGCTCTTTGGCAGATAATCCCAACCAAATAATAAAATCAAAAAGAGGCCTTAAAAAGGGGCCTCTTTTTTGGTAGAATATTTTAGCTATGATTGCGAATATATCTCAACCCGTCAAGGGATAACGGGGCCCAAATGTGACAGATGAATGTAGCACAAAGCCAGTATACCTGCTTTCCAAGCAAGTGACACAAGTTCAATTCTCCTCACTTTTTCTAAAAATTACCGTTTGCCCAAAATGAAACAAAAAAGAACCATCCGCTTTCGCCGATATAGCTCAGCGGTAGAGCAGTCCCTTCGTAAGGGAAAGGTCGTCGGTTCAATCCCGACTATCGGCTCCAATTTATTCAACTTGAACATTTTAACTTAATCTGCTAAAATATAGTTACCATGAGCTTAAACAAAGAGACAAAGGAGAAGGTTGTAAAAGACCTAAAAACCCACAAAAACGACACCGGATCACCGGAGGTTCAGGTTGGAATTTTTACCGAGCAGATAAATCAGCTAACCTCTCATCTCAAAACCCATAAAAAAGATGAACACTCCCGTCGGGGTCTACTTAAGATGGTTGGCAAGCGTCGACGTCTTTTGGATTATTTAAAGCATAAAGACGAAAAAAGATACGAAGCGGTTGTTAAAAAATTAGGATTAAGGAAATAAAATGGGCGAGCGCGATTGGTAATTTAAAATAATTAAACTTGGGGCACAGAGCAGGGAGTTGTCACGCTTCTCACCCTGTTCCCCAAAATGGGAAATGACTACTCTCGGAAAGGACAAAAATGTCTAAAAAATTAGGTAATGTTTCTGTTTCAGCTGAAATCGAGGGACAAAATTTTGATTTGGCTACCGGTAAATTGGGTCTTTTGGCCTCCGGATCGGCCATCTGCACTGTTGGCGAATCGGTTGTAATGGCTAATGTTGTTGTTGGAGAGGGACCGGATCGAGAGCGTGATTATTTTCCTCTTTCGGTTGATTTTGAGGATAAATGGTATGCTACTGGCAAAATATCCGGTTCAAGATTTATTAAAAGAGAGGGCAGGCCTTCGGAGCTGGCTACTCTTCGGTCAAGAATGATTGATCGGCCTATCCGGCCAATGTTTCCAAGCGGATATATGAACGAAATTCAGCTTATCGTGACTCCACTTTCACTTGATCTTGAAATGGATCCTGTTGTTCTTGGCATCAACGCCTCTTCTGCCGCCCTGATGATGAGCGAAGCACCTTTCGAAGGACCGATCGCTGCAGTTCGTGTCGGCGAGGTCGATGGAAAGATAAAATTCAATCCATCCTATAAAGAACTCAAGGACTCCAAACTAAGTATTTTAGTGGTTGGAACAAAAGACGCTGTCACAATGATTGAGGCCGAAATGAACGAACTACCAGAAGATAAATTCGTTCAAGTCGTCTCAAGAGCTCACGAAATCTTGAAGAAAAACATTGAACTCCAGGAGCAACTCCTATCAAAGGTCTCTAAAAAAGAGAAAAAAACTGAGCTCCTTTTGCCAGACGAAAGGGCCGTAATCGATGTAAAGAAATATCTTGAAGGCAAACTGGGTCCAGCCATTAGGCATGAAGATAAGATGGCTAGGAAGAACATTTTAGCAGACCTCGAGGACGAAGTAATGGAGCATTTTGCGGAAGGTTACGAAGAAAAAGATATTAGAGAATCTTTCGATAAAGCAATCAAGGCCGAGGTCAGAAGAGCCATATTAGAAGAGGGTGTCCGGCCAGACGGAAGAAAGATGGATGAAGTTAGGACTCTTTCGGCCGAAGTCGGGCTACTAGCCAGAGCTCACGGTTCAGGGCTTTTTAACAGAGGTATAACCCAGGTTCTTTCTATTACCACCCTTGGCTCTCCAAGCAAAGCCCAAATAATTGATGCCATGGATCAAGACGAGGAAAAATTCTACATGCATCACTATAACGATTCGCCCTTTGCCTATGGCGAAACGGGTCGATTGGGGCCGGGGCGCCGTGCAATTGGTCATGGGTTTTTAGCCGAAAAAGCCCTCTTGGCTGTCTTACCAAAACACGAAGATTTCCCCTATACCATTAGAGTCGTTTCAGAAGTTATGTCTTGCAACGGCTCCTCCTCAATGGCTTCGGTTTGTGGATCTTCGCTTTCATTGGCAGATGCCGGAGTACCAATCAAAAATCATGTGGCCGGAATAGCAATGGGACTTATTACTGAAGATGGTACGCTTGATAATAAATACGAAATATTAACCGATATTCAGGCCGCAGAAGATTTTGCCGGAGATATGGACTTTAAAGCCGCGGGCACAAGAGAAGGCCTAACCGCCTTTCAGCTAGATATTAAGATTAAGGGCCTTAAAATTGACTTCATTACCGAAGTTCTAAATAAGGCAAAGGTCGCAAGAGAACAGATATTAGATGTTATGGAAGAAACTATTCCGGAACCAAAAAAGGAGATGTCAAAATACGCACCACGACTAACAACTCTTAAAATAAATCCGGACAAAATTCGAACCGTTATCGGAAAGGGCGGCGAAATGATTAACAAAATTATCGCCGAAACCGGCACTGAGATTGACATTACCGATGATGGCACTATTGTTATCGCCTCGATTAACGGTGAAGATTCGGCCAAAGCAATTGAATGGATCAAAGGACTCACCGACGAACCAGAGGTCGGAAAGGTCTACGACGCCAGGGTTGTAAAGGTGATGGATTTTGGCGCTTTTGTCGAGTTTATGCCCGGCCAGGAAGGACTAGTGCACGTTTCCGAGATTTCAGACGAAAGAGTTGAAAACGTTAGTGATGTTCTAAAAGAAGGACAAGAAGTTAGGGTAAAGCTCTTTGAAATCGATAAGATGGGCCGAAAAAATCTTTCGATCAAAAAAGCGAAATAGTTTTCCCTTAAAGTAACAACAAAAGAGGCGCGAAAGCGTCTCTTTTGTTATAATAAAGATATGGGAGAAAACTATAATCCAGAAGAATACAACGAATATCTAGGGTGGAGAAGAGAACGAGAAGAGACATCCTTAAAAGCCGGTGATTCAGTTAGGGTCCCTCGATCCGACGGAACGGTAGATGAATCGGAAGATGGCTGGAAGATTAAGTTTATTTTCCCCGACGAAAAAGGTGAACAAATTGCTTCTCTTCAAAACAAAGAAAGAGGACTAGCCAAAGAGATACCCCTCGAAACCCTAGCAAAACACAACGAAAAATAATTTTTAATATGAAGATTGCCATATTGTCCGATATTCACGATAATCAAACGCGCCTCGGGGAGGCACTCACTATTTGCGCCAAAGAAAAGATTGAAACCTGTATCTGCTGCGGGGATGTCGGGATCCTGGCCACTGCTCAGATGATATTTGATTCATTTCGAAATGTATATTTCGCCCTTGGAAATGCCGACTTTAATCTCCGTGGCAAAACGGGCCTCTTTTCGGAGAATGTAATCTATAACGAGGATTTTCTGGAGATTAAGATAGATGGTTTAAAAATCGCCGCCGTTCACCATGATTACAAGGCGCGTAGCTTGGCCGAGGCCAAGAGATACGATGTTGTTTTTTATGGCCACACCCATACCCCTTGGAAGAAAAAAATCAAAAAAACAACTATCTTAAATCCGGGCGAAATTTCGGGTCAATTCGGTAGGGCCTCGTTTGCAATCTTTGACACCAAAACCCAAAAAGCCATCCTAAAAATAATCGACTAAACAGGACCCGGTCTCCGTATACCTATTTGACCGGTCTGTCGACCGAGGCCCCCCCTTGAACCCGTCAAATCTCTGGTCTCCGGATGCTGTTCTCTGTATACTTAAGTTATGAAAAATTTACAAAAAGAGTCCGGCCTACCTATTAGTATCGATGGTAATAATCTTATTTACAACAAAGCCATCTTTCCCATAGAACCAAAGACCCGTAGCTACGAGGATGCTAAAGACGTTTATTTAGAAAAAAATGCCAAGAACCAAGACCTTTACTATATGTATCGCTACTTTGAAGGAGACAAAGCAAAAATATTCGAGGAAAATAAATCCGAATATGATATCACGGTCCTAAAAAACGGAAAGATAGGCCCAGAACCGATAAAAACCGTTGGCCACTATCACTCCAATGTTCCCGAAGCGGAGATATCCTATCCGGAGGTGTACGAGGTCATCGCCGGAGAGATTACCTATCTGCTACAGAGCAAACCAAGCAAAGATGATAAGGTTGACGTTATAATTATTGAAGCCAAAACGGGCGATAAGATTGTCGTGCCCCCGAATTATGGTCACGTGAGCATAAATCGAGGCAACTCCGTAGCGATCTCTTCGAATATTCAGCGGCGAGACCTACCGGCCAGTGTCGATTATAATACCCTTGCCAAAACAAACGGCGCCGCTCTCTACTATGACGGAAAAGATTGGGCCGAAAATTATAATTACCAGATTGCATCCCGCCAAATCGTTCATCCAAAAGATAAGCCGGAGTGGGGACTCGAAAAAAACAAACCACTTTATACCTCATTTACAGAAAGTCCCGAAAAATTCAAGTGGCTTATTAAACCTCAATGCTTTGATTTCTCTGATGTCTGGCAAAAAATTTAGACCTTAATAAATAAACAAATTTACGTTATAATGAGCCACGTCTCAAAACCAATAAAATTGATTAATTCGGTACCCATTTAAAATTTCAAAATTGTAAATTAAAAACTACAAAGCAGATGATTCATTTTGGTGGGGTCGCATAGTTGGTCTAGTGCGCACGCTTGGAAAGCGTGTATGTCGGCAACGGCATCGAGGGTTCGAATCCCTCCCCCACCGCCAATTTTAGCTAAATATTTAAACTACGAATTTTAATCTCAAAGATGTATAATAAAAAAGGAGTTGGGGGACTTAAGTCCCTCCTTGTTTATAATGAACGAGATTGAAGAGATAAAAAATCGAGTTGATATTTTGGAGATTGTTGGTGGCTACGTTGATCTTAAAAAAGCGGGCCGAAACTACAAAGGTCTCTGCCCTTTTCATGCCGAAAAAACGCCCTCCTTTATGGTTTCACCCGAAAAACAGATTTGGCGATGCTTTGGAGCTTGCAACGAGGGAGGCGACGCCTTTTCGTTTTTGCAAAAAGTTGAGGGTCTTTCATTCGGCGAGGCAATTCAAAAACTAGCAGAAAAAACAGGAGTTAAACTTGAAAGAAAAAGTTACGAAAAAGATGAGTCCAAAAGAGTCCTTTTTAGCGCCAATCGGATTGCAACTGATTTTTACAAAGAATTACTAGGAGAAAAAGAAGGCGAGGTAGCCAAAAAATATTTAATTCAAAAGAGATCTTTATCCGAAAAGACAATCAGCGACTTTGAGCTTGGCTTTGCACCGAGGAGCAAAAAAAATCTTATCAAAGAACTAGAAAAACACAACATAAAAGAAAACGAGTCCCAAAGAGCTGGATTGGCCAAAGAAAAAAACGGGATCTTTCTTGATTTTTTCTGGAATCGCTTAATGTTTCCAATAAAAGATTCTGGCGGACAAACGATCGCTTTTTCGGCTAGAGTTTTAGACGACTCCTTGCCAAAATACATAAACACCCCAGAAACAGACATCTACTCTAAGTCGAATTCTCTCTACGGTCTTGATCTAGCCAAAGAATCGATCCGAAAACTGGACTATGCAATCTTGGTCGAAGGCATGATGGACGTAGTTGCCTCGCATCAAGCCGGAGTAAAAAACGTTGTTGCGCCCGGCGGAACCGCCTTAACAGAGAGTCAATTACGACTAATACAAAGGTTTACAAAAAATATTAAACTCGCTTTTGATATCGATTTTGCCGGGAGCGAAGCGACTAGGCGAGCGATTGAAATTGCTTGGCAGATGGGCTTTAACATTAAAGTCATCACAATTCCCGAAGGCAAAGACCCGGGAGATATCGCTATAACAAAAACAGCTGTTTGGAAAAAAGCCATTAAAGATGCCAAATATGTTGTTGATTATCTTTTCGATGAATCTTTGAAAAAATTTAACAAAAAAGATGCCATAGGGAGAAGATACATTGCAAAAGAACTATTGCCAGTTATCAAGCGAATTCCGGACGCAATTGAAAAAGATACCTATATAAAGCGACTCGCCAACGAACTCTTAGTTGACGAGGAAAGCATTCAAAAAGCTCTTAAAAATATCTCTCTCCCAAAAGAAAAAAGAGAGAAGGCCGAAAAGACAAAAACTATCAAAAACTATCAATCAGAACTGGAAAAAAACACGATTGGACTTTTGGCACTGCTTCCAAATTATCTTGATTTTGCGGAAACAATATTAGAAAAAGAGGACTTCACAGATGGTAAGGTAGGAATTTTTTATGAAAAAATGGTAAAATACTATGAGAAAAATAAGGATTTTTCAGAGAGCAAATTTTTAGCTTCCTTAAAAAAAGGAGATGGCGAGGTTTTTAAGCACTATATTCTTTATGCCGAGACCAATTTTTCAGATCTCGATGAAGAAAAAAGAGCCGAAGAGATTTATTTTGGTGCAAAGAGGATAAAGAAAAATTCACTCGCGCAAAAGAAAGAACTGCTCACAAAAAAAATAAAAGAATTTGAAGAATCCAATGACCATAAAGGTGCCGAAAAGGCCCTAAAAGAATTAAACGCCGTTCATCTTGAAGAACGACGAATAAGTTAAGTTACGCCCAACGGGCGCTACAAGGAGTTTTATGACAGAGACAAAAGATAAATCCCTAAAAGATCTTATTAAAAAGGGGAAAAGCCAGGGATTTGTAACCCAAGATGAGGTTATGTCCGCCATCCCAAACGTTGAGGAAAACGTTGAAATGCTTGATGAATTTTATTCTATTCTCCTAGACGAGGGCATCGAAGTTACAGACAAAAGAAGCGAAATGATATGGAAAACCGATGAAGATGAAGAAGACGTCGAGATCGGAAACGATGATCTAGCCGGATTAGCCGACGATTCTGTTCGTATGTATCTTCGAGAGATAGGAAAGATTCCTCTAATTAACCAGGAAAGGGAAGTTGAGCTCGCTAAAAAAATCGAGAAGGGTGACAAAAAAGCAAAAAAAGATTTGGCCGAAGCCAATTTGCGCTTGGTTGTTTCTATCGCTAAAAGATATATCGGACGAGGCCTTGATCTTTTAGATCTCATCGAAGAGGGTAATACTGGTCTTCTTAGGGCCGTTGAAAAATTTGACTATAAGAGGGGGTATAAATTTTCAACCTATGCAACCTGGTGGATTCGCCAAGCCATTACTCGCGCCATCGCTGACCAATCAAGAACTATACGTATTCCCGTTCATATGGTCGAATCAATCAATAAAATGATCCGAGTCCAACGCCAGCTAGTTCAGGAGCTTGGAAGAGAGCCGATGCCCGAAGAGATCGCCGCTGAAATGGAGGTGGATGTTGATAAAATTAATAATATGATTAAGATATCGCAAGACACTATTCCGCTAGAATCACCTGTCGGGGAAGAAGAGGACTCAGTTCTTGCTGATTTTATTGAAGATCAGGACTCGATGACTCCAGACGAAGCTGCTACTTACGAACTCTTAAAAGATCATATTTCTGAAGTTTTAAAAATGCTAGCCCCCAGAGAACAAAAAATCTTAAGGATGAGGTTTGGCCTAGAAGACGGTCGATCGCACACCCTAGAAGAGACCGGACAAGAGTTTGGAGTAACTAGAGAGAGAATTCGCCAAATAGAAGCGAAAGCGCTATCAAAACTAAAAAAGCACCGTGACTCCAAAAAACTGAAGGACTATTTAGGATAATTTAGAATGACGAATTTTGAATTTTTAATCAACTAATTAATGCGAACTTTAATCCAAACTAGAAATTCAAATTTAGAAATTAAATTATAAATTGGTTGAAATTTATTTCGGACAATCTATAATTGTCTATAAGGGGGAGCGACAAAGTTCTTTGTCGCTGGTACAAAAAGAACCGCAGTGCGGTTCTTTTTGTTTTTAGCCGTCGCTATTCGGCTGGCCTCTAATCCCTGTTCTTTGTATACTATTGATATGCCCAAAGAAAAACTTGTAATAATTGACGGTCATGCCTTAATTCATCGGGCCTATCACGCCATCCCGCCCCTAACAACCAAAGACGGTGATTCTGTTAACGCTGTCTACGGCTTTACAGTAATTCTCTTGAATGTTCTTCGCGACCTCAAGCCAAAATATATTGCGATCGCCTTTGACCTTCCCGGAAAAACTAAAAGACACGATGACTTTTCTGGGTATAAAGCGAATCGAAGCGCCGCACCCGACGACCTCGTTGCTCAATTTGATAGAGTTAGAAAAATTGCCGAGGCCTTTAATATCCCCGTGATTTCAAAAGAGGGCTACGAAGCCGACGATATTATCGGCACGATCGCCAAAAACAGCCCCGCCGAAATCGAGAATTATATTGTCACCGGCGACCTGGACGAACTCCAGCTCGTTGATAAAAAAACTAAAGTTTACACCATGAAACGCGGATTTTCAGACATTTTAATTTATGATGAAAAAAAAGTATACGAAAGATACGGACTTACGCCAAAAAAATTTGTTGATTTTAAGGCCTTAAAAGGCGACCCTTCGGACAACATACCAGGCGTTGCCGGGATTGGCGAAAAAACAGCGATCAATCTTATCTCCGAATTTGGATCACTAGACAACATTTATCAAAACCTCGATAAAATAAAGCCACCGATCGCCGAAAAGTTAAAAAAAGAAAAAGAGATTGCGTATCTTTCTCAAAAACTCTCGAGGATTGAAACTGATCTTAAGATTAGCTTTGATTTAAAAAAATGCCTTTTAGCTGATTACGACCAAACTACAGTTCTTTCACTTTTTAGAGACCTTGGATTTAATTCTCTGGTTAATAAGATCCCCGAAAGTAATAAACTATCCGAAGAAAAAAAGATGGCCTCAAAACTTCAAAACCCTAAATATCTACTCATTGATACTCCAAAAAAACTAGATGCCCTAATAGAGTCCCTAAAAAAAGAAAGAGAGATTGCTGTTGATACCGAGACAACATCCAAAGATCAAATCGAAGCCGAACTGGTTGGAATCTCTTTGTCGTTTAAGGAAGATGAGGCCTATTATTTACCGCTTGGACACAAAAATTCAAACAATCTGAACAAAGAAGTGACGATTAAAAAACTTCAAAACGTTTTTGACAAAAACCCCAAAACCATAATTGGCCATAATCTAAAATATGATTATGTGATATTAAAAAGAAATGGCTTAAATCTTTCCGGTGATTTTTTCGATACAATGATTGGCGCCTATCTTCTTGAGCCAAATCTTCGGGCCCAAAAACTCTCAGCACTGGCCTTTTCTGTACTTGGCCTAAAGATAACCCTGATAGAGAACTTTATCGGAAAAGGCAAAGAACAGCTAACTTTTGATCAGGTTCCAATCGAAAAAGCACTTTTTTATGCAGCCGAAGACGCAGATATTGCCTTTCAGCTCTACAAAAATCTCAAACTCAAACTCAAAGAAAAAGATCTTTTTGATCTAGCCGAAAAAATAGAATTTCCGCTAATTTCAATTCTTGGGGACATGGAACTTTTGGGAATCAAAATAAATAAAAACGAGCTTAAAAAATTGTCAATCGAGACCGAGAAAAGAATTACAGGCCTCCAAAAAGAGATTTTTCGGCTAGCAGAAGAAGAGTTTAACATCTCTTCATCAGCTCAACTTCAAAAGATTCTTTTTGAGAAGTTAAAGATTCAAGAAAGCATGAAAGATAAAAAGGATCTTAAAAAATTAAAAAGCGGTGGATATTCAACCTCGGCTAGTGAGCTCGAAAAATTAAGAGACGCTCACCCCATAGTTGAAAAGGTTTTTAATTTTAGAGAGCTCACTAAGCTAAAAAGTACCTACATAGACACCCTACCAAAGCTTATAAAGAAAGATGGCCGCATTCACACAAGCTACAATCAAGCCATTACTCAAACAGGCCGACTCTCTTCTAGCGAACCAAATCTTCAAAATATTCCAACCAGAACCGAAGAAGGTAAAAAAATTAGAAATACTTTTTTGGCCGATGATGGCTTTTTGCTTCTCTCGGCGGACTACTCTCAAATAGAACTTCGAGTCGTTGCCCATATTGCAAATGACAAAAAAATGATTAATGTCTTTAATCTGGGTCGAGATATTCACACAGAAACGGCAGCCGGAATTTATGGCGTAGCAGACAACGAGGTAACCGAGAAGATGCGAAGAGCCGCCAAGATTGTAAACTTTGGAATCTTATACGGCGTCTCGGCTCACGGCCTACATCAACAAGTTGGCATTAAAAGAGAAGAGGGTCAAAGATTAATAGATAGCTACTTTGAGCTTTATCCCAAGATAAAAGAGTATACCGAAAAAATTCAAAACCAAGCCAGAACGCTTGGCTACGTTGAAACTATTTTTGGCCGACGTCGACTTTTGCCAGAAATCAACTCAAAAAACTTTGCCGTTCGTAGCGCCGCTGAAAGAATGGCTATTAATATGCCCGTCCAGGGGACAGCCGCCGACTTAATGAAGCTAGCAATGATAGACATTACCAGGGAACTCCCGAAGGTCAGCCCCAAAACCAAACTACTGCTTCAGGTTCATGACGAGCTTATTTTAGAAGTGCCCGCAAAAGAGATTGAAGTGGTGGCGAAATTTGTAAAAGAAAAAATGAACGCAGTAGCCAAACTCTCCGTTCCAATAGAAACGGAGACCCGTTGGGGCAAAAGGTGGGGCGACCTAAAATAAAAAAGCGAGAAGAATAAAATTTACACTTTTCGATATCCATTTTAAAATGCATGTCTTAAAATATTTACCGTCTAATACCGATTTTAAACTAGCTGAGCTTTGTGCCCTAGGACTCTAAAAATTTAAACACTAAAAAAATCACGCCTTCATTCCAAATTAAAAATCTCAAACCTCAAATTGACCAAACCCCGCTTGGCTCTCCTTCTTTTGTTATCTCTATTGGCTTCTTAGGCCTTGTACGTATTTTTCTCGAAATTCATATTCTCTTCTGTTAAAATATAGGTACTATGGCAAAACACAGAAGACCGGGGCGCCCCAAAGGATCAAAGAATAAAGCGTCAAAAAGTGGCGGCGGAAAAATTTTCTTACCAAAAATTAGTAACAAAGTAGGAAGAGAGATCGCCGGGGTTTTGCTTTTTATCTTTTCCTTGATTGTTTTGCTCGGAATTTTTGGGATTGGGGGAGCGCTAAGCACAGAGGCTGCCGAGCTGATTAAAAGAGGTCTTGGCTGGGCCGCAATTATTTTACCACTTACCACCCTTGTTTTCTCGGTTGCTCTTTTTTACCCCGAAAAACTTGAACTTACCCCTTACACCTATATTGGCCTTACCTTTTTTGTGCTAAGCTTCGCTGGGATGTTTCACGCCTTTATCCCGGCAGAGGAATCAAAATATATTGCTGAGCTTGGTAGTGGCGGGGGGCTAGCGGGTTATTATATTCAGCTACCTCTTCTTAAGCTTTTTAATCCAATCCTTTCTTTTATAGTGTTAGTCGGTGCGGCCATAATCTTTTTCTTGATGGCTTCAAATACTTCTATTAGAGATGTTTTTGCATCACTCAAGAAAAAGGGGGATGGAGCCGAAAAAACCCAAAAAAGCATTAAAATTAATGAGCCATCCGGAGCAAAACCACTAATTAGCTCCTTAAAAAAACAGAAGATTGAATCCGAAGAACCAAAACCAAAAATTACCGTTACCAATGATAGCGATTGGAAATTTCCGCCACTCGATCTTTTAGAAGCAACCTCTACCAAACCGGATGCCGGAAATATTCAAAAGAATGCCGAAATCATCCAAAAAACATTAGCTAATTTCACCGTTAAGGTCGCGATGGGCGAAGTCAACGTTGGTCCAACCGTAACTCAATATACTTTAAAACCGGATGAGGGAGTAAAGCTAAATAAAATCACCAATCTTGATCGTGACTTGGCTTTGGCTCTAGCCGCTCACCCTGTTCGTATTGAGGCCCCAATTCCCGGAAAATCACTCGTCGGTATCGAGGTTCCAAACAAATCAGCTGCGATCGTCCGACTTCGCTCAATCCTAGAATCAGAGACGTTCGAAAAAAGACGATCTAATCTTGCGGTGGTTTTAGGGCTTGATGTTGCCGGTCGACCCCAAATTGCCGATATTACCAAGATGCCTCATCTTTTGATTGCTGGCGCAACCGGCTCCGGAAAATCTGTTTGCATAAACACTATCCTGATGTCTCTTTTGTACCAAAACACCCCGAGCGAACTAAAGCTAATCTTGGTTGACCCCAAAAGAGTTGAGTTAGCCCCCTACAACGCCATTCCTCATCTAATCTCCCCTGTTATTACCGAGGCAGACAAAACCGTCTCGGCTTTAAAGTGGGCCGTGATTGAAATGGAGAGGAGGTATAAAGTCCTGCAAAGCGCCGGTAAAAGAAATATCGAAGAATATAAAAGTGCAAACTCCGGGGAAGAGATGCCCTACATTATTATTGTTATCGACGAGCTGGCCGAGTTAATGGCCGTTTCAGCTAACGAAGTCGAAAACTACATAGTTAGGATCTCTCAGCTAGCCAGAGCGGTTGGAATTCATTTAGTTTTGGCAACTCAAAGACCCTCTGTTAATGTTATTACCGGTCTCATAAAAGCGAACGTAACTACCAGGATCGCCTTTTCGGTTGCTTCTCAAGTAGATTCAAGAACAATTCTAGATCAGGCCGGTGCCGAAAAACTTCTCGGCATGGGAGATATGCTTTTTGTCTCCTCGGATACGCCAAAACCAAAAAGAATTCAGGGCGCTTTTCTTTCAGAGAAAGAGGTTACCGGTATTACCGGCTTTATAAAATCTCAGGGCGAGCCCGAATACAACGAAGAGATCCTGTCTCAAAACACTCGAACCGGCGGAGATCTGGGCGCACCGGACGACGATCTTTTTATTGATGCCGCCGACTGTGTCGTCCGAGCCGGCAAGGCCTCGGCCTCATTGTTGCAAAGAAGATTGCGAATCGGGTACGCAAGAGCCGCTCGGCTTCTTGATCTTTTGGAGGAGCGTGGCATTATTGGGCCACCAGACGGAGCCAGGCCAAGAGATGTTTTAATCTCGGATATTTCAGAGATACTAGACGAGACCGAGGAGAGCTAGAGAATTTAAAATTCGAAATTTGAAACTTGAGTTGAAATATTAATTTATGAATTATTGTTTAAACCGCTCCTTCCAAATTGCCGAGCGCCTGAATCATAGCAAACCCTTATTTTATAACCGCTACAGACATCAACATTAGAAATTAAAAATTAGAAATTAAAAATTGGAGCAAAGCGACTGTGTCCCCCAAATTTACAAAAACCAGCGTCAGAAAAAGCGAAGGCCTCGGAGAAAAGCTTTCCAAAAAAAGGGCCGCGCTGGGCTATGAGATAAAAGATGTTGAAAAAACAATAAAAATAAGGGCCAGATATGTCGAACATATCGAGTCAGGCGAATGGGAGAAACTTCCGCCAGACGTATTCGTACGTGGCTTTTTAAAAAGCTATGCCTCTTTGCTTCGCCTAGACCCCGAAAAAGTAATCCGACTGTATATTAAAGAGAGGGATCTAAAAGAAAATGTTGTTCGTGTCACAAAAATAGACAAAAAAACTTCTCAAAAAACAAAAAAAGACATAAAGATGGTCATCACGCCAAAAAATCTAGGCATCGCCTCTTTGGCTTTTGTGGGCCTACTTTTTTTTGGCTACATCGGTTGGCAAATATCTATTTTGGCCGCGCCACCCAAAATTGAACTAGTGAGCCCAACCGACAATCTAAGGGTAGAAGACGATGAAACAACTGTTGAGGGTCGAACTGATGCCGGCGCAAGCGTTTTTATTAACAGCGTTCCGATTGGCGTCTCTCCAGACGGCTTCTTTAAAGAGACGGTTGGTCTCCAAGACGGAGTTAATCTTATAAAAATAAGGGCCGTAAGTCGCTTAGAGAGAGTAACCGAGATCGAGCGCACAATAGTTGCTAACCCTCCGATTATTAGATCTGACCAAAACCAAGATGTTGTTCTTCTTTTAAAAATTGAAGTTGGCCCAGAGTCCTCAACTGTCTATGTTGTTGCTGATGAAAAGCCGATAACATCAGAAAAAAACATTATGCTTCCGGGTTCAAGCCAGATTGTTAGAGCTAAAGACAAAATCACTATTAAGGCCTCCAATGGCGGAAGCGTTCGACTCTCTTTAAATGGAAAGGATCTTGGGCAGATAGGCGAAAGCGAGCAGCCCTCCGAAAAAACCTATACAAAAGAATCTCTTTAAAAAAATTAGTATACTAAACTATTGATTTTCGTGAGACAGTATACTATTTTTTATTATAATAATTATCTTGACCTGTGGATAAGTTATAGTATACAATAGATGTATACAAGGGGAGTGCTATTATGAAACAACTAACTGAAAAACAAAAAAGTGTTCTTGGCTGGGTCGCCGAATCAATCGAAAGGACCGGTCAGGCACCAACCGTCAGAGAGCTTCAAAAAAAATTGGGCTGCTCTGCTCCGATGGGAGTTGTTTCACATCTTAAGGCCTTAGAGAACAAGGGTTACCTCCGCCGCATCGAAGGCAAGGCGCGTGGCCTTGTTCTCGTCTCTAACGGAAAGGGTGAGGCACCAGACGAAATGATTCAAGTACCGTTGGTTGGTAATGTTGCTTGTGGGATGCCGATCTGGGCCGAGGAGATGATAGAAGAATGGATTCCGCTTTCAACTAAGCTAGTTGGTCATAATCAAGACGTCTTTATGCTAAGAGCCAAGGGCGATTCTATGAACCTGGCCGGCATCGATGATGGTGACTTTATAGTTTTCAAAAAAACAAATACCGCTCTACCCGGAGACAAAGTAGTCGTTTTGATTGGTACCGAGGCAACCGTTAAAAGATTAAAATTTGACAAAAAGAAGGTTATTTTTGAACCGATGTCAACAAACCGCGATCACAAACCACTAACGCCAGATCCGGGAACATTTATGATACAGGGCAAAGTAATTGGAGTTATCAAGAATTTTAATTAGCCGTAAAAAATAACAAATAGCGAGAAAAAAATGAAAGAATATCTAGAACAACAATTAAAAAAGAAAGCCCACGAACTGGTAATGGCGACCTTTAGAGTGGTCTCTAGGGTTAGGGGCAGCAAGGGCCCCGCCATCTCGTTAAGAAAAACCGTAGGCAAAATACCAGTTTCGATCTTTGAGGCACAATCGAGGGACTTTTCGGAGGATAAGTTGCGCTATTTTCTTGAAGCCAGAAATACAATTTTTGAGGCCAGTTATTATCTTGATATTCTTTATAATGATAACTCCATAAGCTACTACGGCTATAAAAACGTTAAAACCAAAATCGAACTTTTAGACAAAATCCTTGTCTCCAGAATAAGAGCTATTGACAAACGTAAGGCAAAAGAAGAATATAAAGTAAGCATAAGGAGTAAAGCATAGCTTCGCCAAGTAAGCGACTAACTAAAAATTAATTATCAAAAACAAAACCTTAATCATGTCGCTATAAGATATCTTTACAGATTATTAATACAAAGGCCGCCGATCAAAGATCATTGGTCATAAATTAAACGGAGGAAAAATGTCAGAACCAAAAGCCCAAAAAGAACAAAAAGAGAAGCTAACAGCCGTTGAGCTGGCAGTCGATCAGATCGAAAAACAATTCGGCAAAGGCGCTATTATGCGCTACGGCGAAGCAAATCGCGCCAACGTTCAAATGATCCCTAGCGGTTCACTATCTTTAGATATTGCCCTAGGAGGTGGCGTTCCAAAAGGTAGAATCATCGAAATTTATGGACCAGAGTCATCCGGAAAAACGACCCTAACTTATCACGTTATTGCCGAGGCCCAAAAAAACGGTGGCATGGCCGCCTTTATAGATGCCGAACATGCCCTTGATCCAGAATACGCCAAAAACATTGGTGTTGATATCGAAAAGCTCTTAATCTCTCAGCCAGACACCGGCGAACAAGCCCTTGAAATAGCCGAGACACTTGTTAGATCAAATGCCCTTGACGTTCTGGTAATTGATTCTGTTGCCGCTCTTGTTCCCAGGGCCGAAATCGAAGGCGAAATGGGCGATGCTCACGTTGGGCTTCAAGCCAGATTAATGTCTCAGGCCCTTAGAAAACTTACCGGCGCTATCTCTAAGTCCCAAACAACCGTTATATTTATAAACCAGATTAGAATGAAAATCGGTGTAATGTTTGGTAACCCCGAAACCACAGCCGGTGGACAAGCACTTAAATTCTACTCATCCGTTAGAATGGACATTCGAAGAACCGAACAAATCAAAGATGGCGAGAACGTGATCGGTAACCACACAAGAGTTAAAATCGTAAAAAATAAAGTTGCGCCACCCTTTAAAATTGCCGAATTTGACATTATGTATAACGAAGGTATTTCAAGAGAGGGTGACGTTTTGGACCTAGCCGTTAAAGACGGTCTTGTCTCCAAAAGCGGCGCCTGGTACGAATACAAAGGACAAAAGATTGGTCAAGGCCGAGAAGCGGCCAAGCAATATCTTCGAGATAATAAAAAGGTCTTTGAAGAACTTTCGGCCGAAATCAGAAAAAAGCACCTGGCCACCAAAAAAAGCTAATCAGTTTTTCCATTTATAGCAAAAATAGCCGATCCCCCCGGCTATTTTTGCTGTTCAAAATCAGCACCTAAAATTTAGAAAGATAAGGGATTGGTTTTTTATTGTTGATATTATCAACCAAACAAAAAGCGCCCCATAAGAGACGCTTTAAAATATTTAATTTTTGTCTTTTTTAAAGAACCGTTTCGGCACCACTGCCAGCGGCCCACTGAACAATTAGATAAGCCGCGACAATAACGATAATTCCTAAGATGGCATAAAGAATCGTGTTTCTTGCCTTGGTGGTTTTTTCGGCATCACCGCCCGAAGTCACATACAAAACACCTCCATAGATTACAAAAACAAGAGCAACGGCTCCAATAAAAATTAGAGCATAATCAATAATGTTTTTTACGATTGTTTCGGGATCTGCGCTTCCACTAGTTTTCGGTCTTATTACCGGAATTGTGATAAAGGCCTTTTGTAGCAAATTTTTAGTTTTTTCTTTCATTTTTTCCTCCATTTTTTATTTTAACACATAAGAAGCATCGTTAAAGTTATTTTATAATTTGATCCTTTGTTATATCGATAATACCATTGACTATCGGAACTGTTAAGACAATTATTATAACCGCCACAATCGCCCAAAGAATTGTTTTTTTTGCTTTTAAGGTTTTTTCAGGATCACCGCCAGACATAATATATTGAGCCCCACCATATATTACAAATCCAACCGCAAGAGCGGCGGCCAAGGGAACAATATATTTGGTTAAGGCATTAACAATAATGTCGTTTATGCTAACGCTCTCCGTATTTGGTACCACTTGAGCCGCCAGTGCTTTTTGAAAAAGGCCCTCTAATAGCATCATGTTACGCTCCCTCCAAGTAACCGGATAAAGATATTTATCAGTGTATAAGAAGATACTATAAAGACAATACCACCAATTGCATAGGTTAATATTTTTTTGCCCTTAGCTGTTTTTTCTTCGTTACCACCAGCTGTTGTTAAAACAATCGCACCCCAAATAATCATTGCGACCGCCACTCCTCCAGCCGTCACAAAAACAATATTCTGAAGACGAAAAATCAAAGCGGTTATACCATAAGCCATCGACGGTAAATAATCCTTTGTTGAGCCGCCCGCCGGGTCTTTAATAATCGAATCCGCCGCCAAAACCCTAACTCCGAAAAAAGAATAAATAGCCGAAAGTAACGTCATTAATCCTTTTAGTTTACGTTCCATATGCCACTCCCTCCTCCAAAGTCCTCTCCAAGAATAATAACCAAAAGCAATCTGGCAAGGACCAAGAGACCAACCCCCGAGACAACGCCAATAATTAGTTTTTTTGCTAGGCCAATTCTATTTGAATCGCCCTCGGAAGTCATATAAAGAACCCCGGCGGCCGAAAGAATCAAAACCGAAAGCGGAACAATAATCATCATCGCCCAACCCCAAACCTCGGCAATCCACTGCTCATAAGAACTAACGCACCTTCCGGAGATTACGCTTTTAAATTCTCCATTTGGACAATCGTCAGCGGCCCTAACAGTTTTTGTCGCCAGAAAGCTCAAAAAAACACTGACTCTAATTAAATGATTTTTAATTTTTTTTATCTTCATTTTCTCTTCATAAAACTACTGCCAATCATAAGTAGTGCCGGGACAATGGCAAAGGCAGCCGTAAAGTTAGTTACTATTAAAGCAAAATTAGAATCAAGATTTGCAAGTTCGGTGTAGCTCATAAAACCAAAAAGAGCAGCCAAAAAAAGTCCGGCCGTTAAAAAACCGTAAATACCGCCCATTAGTTTTGAGAGAGAATCACCGCTATCAAGATCCGAAAGTTCGCTTTTTATCGTCAAAAGGCCGATAATAAGTATCATCAAAAGTGTCTTTGTCCCAAACTCTGTTATTGTAAGATTCGCACTAATTAGCGAAAAGTTGCTCGCAAAGTCGTAAACAAGGTCGCCAGCAAAAACCGTGGCCGCAATCGCAATATACAGATTAACAAGAACTCCCAAGATGCGGTTTCGGCTAATAAGCCCCCCGTAAATTATAAATGCGCCGAATGTCGCCAGGACTATTAAGTCCCAAGTTAATTGCATAATTAGATTATAAGGTAAATTTACAAAATATGACAAGAAAGAAAAATCACAATCGAACAAAGTTCGATTAATTTAAAATTTTCAATTTACAATTTGAAATGAAATTTTAATTTTTGAATTTTGAATTTCCAAAACCCCACCAAACGAAAACCGAAAGATAGATAATGATAAATGAATGATAAAAATTAAATACGAAACTATTGACAAAAAAAGGATAACCTGATATACTATGGACACTTCACCGAAGAAAATCGGTGCGAACCTTGCACCTAATCATATATCCACGCCATCTCTAACAGGAGGTGTTCACGATGGCAACCACCAGTTCAGACGAGAACGTCAGCATCACCATCAGCAAGGAGACAATCAAGAGCGTCAAGATGCTCGCCCTCGTTATCATCGTGGGCATCATCGTCGTCGCCGGCGGCCTCTTCCTGAAGGAGCGGGTCCTCGACCCGGCCGCAACGGCAACAACAACAGCCGTCACTGATGTTCTGAGGGGCAAGAGCTACGAGACGCTAGATGAAGCCGTACTTGCGGTAGAAGAGAGATACGCCTCTAAGCACCCTCGGGATGATGTTTCGGTAATAGCAGTGAATGAAGACCAGTACCTTTCCTTCTATTCAATCGCTAAGCCGGAAGAGGTGATTGCCGAGAGAGATAGAATATCCGGGCTAGATGCTCAGTACTTCGTGATCAAAACCTACTCGGGAGATACCTGGGATGTAGGATACCGTGTCCTGGGCTTTGCGGTCGTCACGCAACAAGGCGATGAAAGATGGTACCCAAAGCTTGATGATGTTTCAATCAAGTGATAGAGTGCCCGGGAGAGATAGAGATATCACTCCCGGGCATCGTTTCTTACTTTGTAAATTATTTTAAAATATGTTAATCTAAAAGCAAATGAAGAAGGAGGGGGTAAAATGATTAAAAGACAGCTCTTTTTTAAGGTTGTTTTTTTTGTTCTTTTTGTTGCTCTTTCTTGGCCTCAAGGAATACACGCCGAAACAAAAGCCACCTCCCAATCTTTTAAATACAAAGACACAGAAAACGATATTATTTTTGAGGCAAAAATTACAGAGGGAGAATACACAATAAACAAGAGTGCCTCTTTCAAAAGAAAAAACATTCCAGAGAACCAAAAGGATGCCTACAAAGAATACCTCTATGGATATTATTATTACGAAAATACAAATGAGCCCTTAAGCACCATCCTTGTGCCATGGCTCAACCCAACTATTGGCGAGCTTCGTGGCCCCTCTCTAGACGGGTTTAATCCTGATTTGGCTAAAAAAATTTCAACTGGTTACGAAATCTCAATTTTAACAAATTCTGGTCCATCACCAAAACCCAAACCATTAATTACAAGAGGGAATCTGCTCGGCCAGCTTTTTAAGGACGGTGCCTGGGAATCAGATTTTAAAGAGGCCATGGGAAAAGGAAAGGTTTCTCTGTACTATTACAATGTTAACGAATGGGTTGCCGTTCCGTTTGAAGATTCAAACACCCTGACACCATCAAACATCTCTGAAAAAACAGCCGACTACAGCAAGTTTGTTCTAAATAAGTCCAAGAGTGGCGGTTTATATGAGGGATCCTATGCGTTAGTTTTTGAATATAACAAGAATGAAGTTGAGCAAATTTTTGAATGGGTTGTTAACCTTGACCTTTTGGCAAGCCGAACGACTTCCAGGGGGTACACCACCCTTAAGCTAACCCGAATAAATACATACGACCCATTAAAAGATGCTAAAGATCTAAGGGGTTATGGGAAAATAGAGCTTTATAACGCGTCCGAAAATGAAGCCAAATCACCAGCAAAAACAACCGATATGACAACGGCAACAAAAGGGCTATACATTGATGTCTCTGAAAAAGCATCCAGTTTACTTACCGGTGCTTTTGAGGCCGCTCTTAAAAATGCCCTGGTTTTCTTTGGAGATTTTGTAACAACCACTATGGGGGCACTCTCTGAGTGGATAAATAATTCAATTATGGAAAGTGCTGACATAGATTCAACCGCCCTAAGAGACACCGCAAAAGATATTAGAAATATTGCTCTGGGCCTTTTAACCTTGGGGATTTTAATAATCGCGTTTGCAAATATTTTAAATATCCAGATTGATCAATACGGCCTAACAAGAATGATTCCCAAATTTATTATTGGTATCGCTCTTTCTTACTTTGGATACCTTGTTGGTCTTTTTCTTTTAAATTTAGTAAATGGCATGCAACAACTAATACTTGCGGGCATTACAACAAATGGCCTAGAGGATGTTTATCCGGACATTAGTGTAATAACAGGAGCAAACCCCTTTGGGGTGCTTTTGAGCGGACAAGAGACATATACCCAAGCCGTAATATTAATCATTCTACTCCTTTTACTAATTTTAGTCGGTGCTTGGATTTGGCTAATAATGGTTGTTCGAAAAGCGATGCTTATGATTCTTTTAATTCTTGCCCCGCTTGCCTTTATAATGTCCATCCTGCCGTTTACCGAAAAATACTATAAACAATGGTGGGCCACTTTTTGGAAGTGGGCTTTTATTGGACCGGCTGTGATGCTGATGCTTTTGCTTGCCAAAAAAACACTTGATGCCTGGGGAATTCAAAGACTAACGCAAAACAATGTTGGCGATATGTCTAGCTGGATTTACATTGTTGTTTTTGGTGTCTTAATCTTTATGGCTGCAATCATTCCGTTAAAAATGGGGAACGAAATTTACGATAAAGCCCTTGGATATGGGAAAAAGGGTCTTGGCTTTGCAGCAAAGAAAACTGGTCTTGCCTCTATGTGGGCCGATAGAAAAGCATCTGTAGCACAACGAGAAAAAGAAAGAGGTGCCAATCTCCGCTCCCAGATTGCTCTTTCGGGCAAAGGTACTGATAGTTTCTGGCGACGGACTGTCGCCGGCGTTGATGAAAGGCAGGCAAAAGCCATGGACAGCGCCAGAATCAATGACATGGTCTCAAGAATGGAAGAGGAGGATATTACCAAAGACGTTGCAAGGTCCAGATATCTACAAGCCGAAGGCGACGAAAGAAGAGCCCTTGCCCGACTTCAGGCAAAAAATGGTTGGTTTGACGATGGAGACGAGGCGGCCATCGAAAGATTTGCGGAAGATTTTTCGAAAGATGCTTATATCAGAAATACCGCCCCCAAAGAACAAGGAGACCTACTTTCTGCGGCTGAGTTGGCGGGATATGGTGACTATGGAACAGATGACGTAAAAATCGGTCAGGTGTCCTCTGTTTTACGCGGAAAAGCATATTCTGGCGTTACGGACCTTAAGCTATCTCAAATTACCCAAATGATGAAGCCGGAGAATAAACATGAGATGATTGGACTTCTCTCTAATGGACAAAAAATGAAAAAAGCCCAAGAAACCTGGGACGATCAACGTATGGCCGCACTTGGAAGAGCGTATCGTTCACTTTCAATGCAAGAGCGATCAACCATAATGAGTAGCCCCGACATGACAGATGAACACAGGGCCGTTATTGAACGTGCCGTTAGGTTGGATTCTGAAAGAACAGAGGCCGCAAGGGGTGGTGCAAAAGGAATGAATTCTGTGCATCAGGTAAAAAAGAAGGGGACCGAACAAAAGGTTGACATAATCGATACCCAGGAACCGCCACGCCCTACACATCCCCCAGGAACAGGCGGTGGGCAACCTCCAGCCGATGGTACCCCGCCAACTAATTCGGCCCCTCCGGCAAGCAACCTCTAAAAATCCGTGCTAGAATAAATCTATGCAATATAAAGTTCCACAAAATGTTGATATGGAAGATAAGGTTATCGGACCACTAACGGTTCGGCAGTTTATTATTATTTTAGTAACCGTTGGCCTTTTAATGTTTGCCAATTTTGTCTTTATCGGGCCGCTTCGTTTTTTGTTCTTTTTAGCTGTTTTTATTATTGGTGGTGGCGGTCTTTCGGTTGCCTTTTTTAAATACGGCGATCAAAACGCTGAAGTTTTTTTGCTTTCTGCCTACAAAACTTTTATAAACCCCAAAAGTCGCGTTTGGAAAAAGGAAGAGGTAAAACCCGAACCGATAAAGAAGGTTGAACCCAAAAAAGAGCCAGAGGCACCGCTAGAAAAAAGAGTCAGCGTAGCAGAGGCCAGAAGCGGCCTTGAAAGATTGGCCGAAATTGTCGATACCGGCGGATATTCTACTGTTAAAAAACCCGATGAGGCACCGGACCTCTTGGCTAAAGTCGAACGAAAAGATGAGGGTCTAGAAAAGATAATAGATAGCGCCTCCAAGGTAACCCCCAAAAGAGAACAACTTGTTTCAGAGATGGCATCCCTGCCACCGCTGCCGCCAAAAGGCGAAACCCCACACATTGTTAAAAGAGGAGAGAATTAGAGGGGCGGGAAGCACAATTTGAAATTTAAAATTTTTAATTTAAAATGAAGCTCTAATTTTTTAATATCTAAATTTTTAAAAACTTTTTAAAAAATGAACCCCGATCAACCCAAAACAATCCCTAAATAGTAAATATTTTAAAACATAAGCTCTTATGTTATTTTATTATTATGAAAAACTATGACCTAGAAGAAAGAACTATAAATTTTAGCTTAGAGGTTATTAATCTTTGTAAAAAAATTGAAAGCAACACTATTAATAATCCACTCGTCTCTCAACTTGTTCGCTCGGCAACTTCAGTTGGGGCTAATTACCAAGAAGCAAATGGGGCGTCTTCTAAAAAGGACTTTCTTAATAAAATCTATTTATGCAAGAAGGAAGCCAAAGAGTCGGCTTACTGGCTAAGGATCTTAAGAAACAGCACCCCACCTTTAACGGATGGTCTTTTAAAAATTGAAGACGAAGCACAACAATTGGTTTTAATTTTTGGGAAAATAGCATACTCGACGAACAAACTCAAAAATCTTTAATAATTTATTAATTTTAAATTCACTTCAAATTGTAAATTTCAAACTTCAAATTTTTATTAATTTTCAAAGAAAATTATGATAGTATTAAATACATGGACAGGGGGAAAGAGAAAATCGCTTCTACCCAAGCTTACCTTCCTATAAAAGAAATTAAGGAGGGTGTTGTTTTAATGAACGACAATTCGCTTAGAGCGGTCGTTATTGTTTCGAGCTTAAATTTTGCCCTAAAAAGCGAACAAGAAAAAGATGCCATTATCTCCTCTTTTCAGGGGTTTTTAAATTCGTTAAATTTTCCGATTCAAATTGTTGATACCTCAAAAAAGCTTGACCTATCTCAATATCTTGGGCGACTCAAAAAAATGGTCGAAGAACAAACAAATCCACTTCTTAAAATTCAAACCCAAGAATACATCAACTTTATTGAAAAACTACTCGAAGAATCAAATATTATGGAGAAGCGCTACTACGTAGTTGTGCCCTATTTTCCAGCCGGCGTAGAGATAAAGGGTGGTGTTGGCGACGTTCTAAAAAAGGGACAAGCGAACATAACCGGTGATTTTGCCGAACATAAAAGACGACTCCTTTCTAGGGTCCAGCTTATTATTGAGGGCCTAAACTCTGTTGGACTAAGGTGCTCCGTTTTAGACACCAAAAACCTTTTGGAGCTTTATTATACTAGCTACAACCCCGATACGGCCGAAAATCAGCGACTTTTGGATGTTGATTCGTTTAGTCAGGAGATTATTAGCGGTGGCGGAAGGAAACAAGATGAGAATTTTTGATTTTAAAAAGAAAGAGACGCTACCGCCAGAAGTTATAGCCCAACAAGCGGCCGAACAGGCGGCTCGCGAGGCGTTAGCCAAAAGCACCACAACCATTCGAGATGTGATTGCGCCGGCAGCTCTAAGAGTTGATTTTAATTATCTTCAAATCGGAAACCACTATCTTCGTTCCTTTTTTGTTTACAGCTATCCAAGATATCTTTATACCGATTGGCTATCACCGGTAATTAACGCCGGATTTTCAATTAACACCTCTATCTATATTTATCCGGTCGGCTCAAAAGAAACCTTAAAAAAACTTCGAACTAAATCAGCCCAAATACAATCTGTTTTCGCAGAACAAAGCCAGAAAGGGCTCGTCCGCGATCCGGCCCTCGAAACGGCCTATCAAGACGTGGAAGAGCTCAGAGACACTCTTCAAAGGGGTGAGAGTAAATTTTTTAAGGCCTCGCTTTATTTTACTATTTACGCCGGCTCGCTCGAAGAGCTAAACGCCCTAACAGGCACCCTGGAAAACGAGCTTGGGAGTCAACTGGTTCTTTCAAAGCAAACTCTTATGCAACAAGAACAGGGCTTTAACTCTACTTTGCCGTTAATGAATAATGAGCTAATGATTACCAAAAACTTTGACACTGGAGCTCTTTCAACCTTTTTTCCGTTTGTCTCCAATGAACTCTCCAGAAATGAGGGCATTCTTTATGGTATAAATCGTCACACCAACGGTCTGGTTATTTTTGATCGTTTTACACTTGAAAACGCCAACTCGGTTGTCCTGGCTAAGGCCGGTGCCGGTAAATCTTACGCTATAAAAATAGAGATGCTTCGCCAGCTAATGACCGGCTCGGAGGTAATTGTAATTGATCCCGAAAACGAATACGAAGAACTCTCCGATGCCGTTGGGGGCGCTTACCTAAACATTAACATCAACTCAACCGAACGAATCAATCCTTTTGATCTTCCCCGAGTTGACGCTGAAAATGCAGCCGAAGCCGAGGACCACCTTAGATCTAACATTATTATTCTTCATGGATTGGTTAAAATTATGGTTGGTGGCAAATTAACCGCCACCGAGGACAATCTTTTAGATCAAGGACTTGTTCAGGCCTACGCCGCCAAAGGAATTACTAAAGATCCACAAACCCATGGCTTACAGCCACCAACAATGGATGATCTTGTTCGGGTTCTGTCTTCGATGCGTGGTGCCGAACGCTTGGCCACCTCTTTAGGAAAATATTCACAAGGAACCTATGCCGGACTATTCAATAAACAAACAAACATTTCGCTTGATAATAAATTTGTTGTCTTTTCGATTCGCGATCTGGAAGAAGAGCTTCGCCCGATGGCTATGTATATGGTTCTTAACTTTATTTGGAATCGAATCAGAAGCGAAAAAAAGAGACGCCTTTTAACCGTTGATGAGGCCTGGATATTAATGAAGTACGAAGATTCGGCTCAATTTTTGTTCTCGATTGCTAAGCGTTGTCGAAAATATTATCTTGGACTAACCACCATCTCACAAGATGTAGATGATTTTGTTTCTTCGTCATATGGAAGAGCGATTATAAATAACTCTTCGATGACGCTACTTTTCAAACAACATCCGGCGGCAGTTGATAAAGTGGCCCGGGTTTTTAACCTAACTCAAGCCGAAAAGTACTTTTTGCTAAATTCTGAGGTCGGCGAGGGCATCTTCTTTGCCGGCCAAAATCACGTAGCGATGCAGGTGGTCGCTAGCTATCAAGAGGACCTTTTAATTAACACCAATCCGGTGCGCGAAGAAGAACAGGGGTACTAAATGAAAAAGAGAGGGTTTGAGCCGATTTCAATGGCCCTCATC
>DLNA01000024.1:0-2134 GCA_002476865.1 Patescibacteria group bacterium UBA7522
TTAATAGCAGAGCGAACTCTTTCTTTGGATTCCTCAACCGCCTTATCGGGAAGCCCAACAATCAAAAAAGACGGTAGACCATTCGAAAGATCGGCCTCAATCTCTACCGGTAAAGCATCTAAACCAAAGGTTGTTGCTGACTTTACAAAAGAAACACTCATAATATTTATGCTTAATAGTTAAATTAGCATAAGTATATTATTTTGGGAAGAAAAAAATATTTAAAAATAAATGGCTGTGAGCCAGAACCAACAATCATTTATTTTTAAAAAGCTTTTTTACTATTTACCTTTTGATTCTAAGATGAAAATCTCAAGATCTTCAGGGAGATCTTTTGCGGACTTTATCTTAAGTTCGATTACCCTCTTTGGATCCTTACCAATCTCCTTCAAGAAAATATCAACACCTTCAAGATCGCTTCTATTCCCAACTTTATAATGCATCGGGATAACAATTTTAGGCGCTATGGCTGAAATCACTTTTGCGGCTTGTTTTGCATCCAAAACAACTTTGCTTCCAACTGGGATAAAGAGAACGTCGACGCCATCTATTTTTTCAATCTGTTCACTGTCTAGATCATGTCCTAAATCACCAAGGTGGCAGATTTTAATATCATCTACCTCATAAACAAATATTGTATTTTGACCCCGAACAACACCTTTTGATTGATCGTGGTAGCTTTTAATCCCAGTGATTTCGGTCTCTTTTATTTCGTACTCTCCGGGAGAATCAAAGCATATAAATTCACCCTTTACCCCGCCCCGATTGTTATGACCCGAGTGGTCGTGAGAAATTGTTACAATGTCTGCCTCAACTCTCGGAAACCTTAAACCAACCGCCGAATCCAAATAAGGATCACAGACGATAGAAGCTGTTTTACCGGTTATTTTAAATGAAGATAGCCCAAGCGAAGTAATTTCAACCATTAACCCTCCTTAAATATGTATCCATTGCCGCCTTAATGCCGGCTACAATTGGAATAGAAATTATTGCACCAAGGATTCCAAACGCCACTGCGCCAGAAGATATAACAAATAGAATAGTTACCGGCGAAAGACCGACCGCTTTTTTCATAACCCTCGGAACCAAAACAGCGGCCTCAAATTGCTGAATACCAAAATACAAAACAGCGACCCAAAAAGCCAAAATAGGTGAAACCGTAAAAGCAACGATTACACCAATTAAACCCCCAAGCCACGGTCCGACATACGGGATAAGTTCGGTTACAGCCGCAATTACCGCAAGCAAAGCGGCATAAGGAACTCCGAGGATCGAAAGCCCAATATAGGTTAAAACCCCAATTGCAACAGAAAGAATAGCTTGTCCCCTAACCCACTGACTTAACTTAATTTCAAATGCCTTTAAAGAATCAAGAGCCATCTCTTTTGTCTTTTTGGGCCAATATTTTTTGATAAGATTCATCGGCGTACTATCCTCTATAATCACATAGGCCGTAATCACAAAGAAAATAACAATACCACCAAAACCCGAGAGCACTCCAAAAGCACCCTTTAAAATATCCGAACCAAAAAGATATCCTCCAACTTTTTGAGGCAACTCATCAACGTAATGATTAATATCGTTACTTAATCCCTTTGGTAAAGATTCCGTAAGAGCATGAAAAGAATTAAGAATCTCAAAGCGATTATCATACAAATTATTCAACTGATTAAAGAGTATCGGAAACAAAAACCCAAGAACAGCACCAAAGATAGCCAGAATAATAGAGACAACAAAAATTGTTCCCAAAACTCTTGGTATTTTTATTTTCTTAAGCCAGTTGACTGACGGCTTTAAGGCAACAGCTAAAATATAGGCCAAAACAAACATTAAAATTAGGCCCTTTAAAACTATCGCCAAATAGGCCAAAGCGATAATACCAAAAAAAACCAAGACACTACGTGCCGATATATTAACCGTTATTTTCTCGTTCAAATTATTCCTCCTTTGAAATTCCTAAATAGTCAACTACTACTATTTTAGGGGAAGAAATGATTTCTGTTAAGAACCTATCGAAAAGATCACGCCTTTCCTGATATTCTTCTGGGGTCATAATTGTGTAATTAATCTCATGACCAACCTCAGAAGAGAGTTCTTTGATAATTGGACGAAGCTTAACTTTGTCTACGGTTCC
>DLNA01000024.1:2471-5175 GCA_002476865.1 Patescibacteria group bacterium UBA7522
ATATCTGATTTTGAGTTGGCCTGATAATAAATCTTTCCCTTAGAGGCACGGGACTTCACTAGACCAATGGCCTTAAGATTAGCAAGCTCTCGACGGACAGAATTAATCTGCTCATCAACCTTACGGGTAATCTCTCTGACATAATAAGAACGTGTTGGATTATTCAAAAGAAGTGCCAAGACCTTTACTCTGGTTCTTGATCCAAAAAGTTGTTCAAGCATTTTTCTCCTACTCCCCCAACTTAAAATATGCCCGTATTATAGAGCAAAAAATAAATCTTGTCTACATTTTTTATTCAATTTTGCCTAGATTCCTAAAAATAAAAAGACGATCAAAAGAATAGCCCCAACGCCCATTAAGATATTTGCTAGACCACCCCAAATGTTAACCCACCGTGGATTGGTATATTCGCCCATAATTTTTTTGTTTCGACCAACCTTAAAAATAAAATACATAATAATAGGCGAGATAATTCCGTTTAATATTGCCGTATAATAAAGCGCCTTCATCGGATTTATGCCGATAAAATTCATAAGAAGCCCCACAAACATCGAAGCGATTATTATTAAGTAAAAATTTTTTGCCTCACTAAATTTTTTGTTAAGACCCTCTTTCCATCCCAAGAGCTCAGAGAGGGCGTAAGAAGATGAGGTGGCTAAAATCGGAATCGCCAAAAGACAAACCCCAATAATTCCAACCGTGAAAAGATAATATGCAAAATCACCGGCCAGAGGCCTAAGCAAAGTTGCTGCCTGTTCAGCGGTTTCAATTGTGGTTATGCCGCTGGCGTTTAGTGTGGCGGCCGCCGTAATAACAATAAAAAGAAAAACAATGTTTGCAATAATCATCCCCGCCCAAGTATCTTTTCGCATCTCTTTAATCTCTCTTTTTAAAACGATAGGGTGATGTTTTGTGTCAATTTTTTTCTGTATATTCTCTTCTACCTCTTCGGATGCTTGCCAAAAAAATAAATATGGCGATATCGTAGTTCCCATCACAGCGACAACTGCCGCCAAAGAAGATAAGCTAAAATCGACTCTCGGAATCACGGTGTTTTTTACAACTTCTAAAATATCTGGCTTAACTAGTATACCGGTTAAAATGTAAGCAAAGAGCGAAAAAGTTAAAAATTTTAGATATTTTACATATTTGTAATAACGAACCGAGAGCTCTAAAGCTATCATAAAAACTGTTATCAAGATTGCGCCAAAAACAAAGCCCATGGGAGTAATTAGCTGAAGAGCCGCTGCCATCGCCCCAATATCTGCACCGATATTCACCGTGTTTGCAATTAAAAGAAGTGAAACCAAAAAAAACAAAAGACGCTTATTGTAGTGACGCTTTAAAACACCCGAGAGGCCTTTACCGGTAACAATCCCTATTCTAGCCGAGGTCTCCTGAACAGCGGTCATCATCGGCGTGAGATAAAGAGCAAGCCAAGAGAGACCAAGGCCAAACTGAGCCCCAACCTGAGTATAAGTAACCACACCGGAGCCGTCATCATCAGCCGCTCCCGTAATCACACCCGGACCAAGAGTTTTTAAATATGATTGTCTATATTTTTTTCTTTCGTTTTTAGGGAGATAAAAATATTTTTCAATCTCTGCTTCTGGCAATAAAATTTTTCCGCCCTCTATGATAGGATCGATAACACCCTTTCGAATTAAAAGAGTAATAAAACGAATCGGTAGATCAAAAACTTTTTCGGCCTCTTTTAGGGTATATTTTTTCATTTAACAATTGTCCCCTTTGCGACTACATCGATCCAGGTAGTACCGCTATTAAGCTCGAACTCCTTGCCCCCTGAATCATAAAACCTAAGTGGCTTTCCGGGGACTCTTTTCCAGGTCCCAATTTTTTTCACACCATCTTGATAAAGATAAGCAGCCCCCGTGCCCGTTGTGGTAATTGTTGTATAGGCGGTTCCTCTTAAATAGCTTGATCCAAGATCAGAAAACATAACGACAACATTCTTGGCAATAACTTTCTTTTTTGTTTTTTTATCTATCTGGGAAACGCCCTTTATTGAACGGGCGTAACAATTACACTCAATGCTGTAAGTATAGGTTGGGGCAAAGTTAGCGTTAAAATTTACTGTGAACTTTTGGCTCCCAGGGCGCAATGATTCTTTAACATCGTCTTTAAAAAGATAACCATTAATTTCCGACGTTTCGGTTTTGTAGCGTTTACTCTTTGCCGCCTGACGTAATTTTTCCGTTGTCGTATAAACGTTGTGAGGCGCCCACCTGGTGTTATCTCGCCAAAAATATTTCCCTAAATAAAATTGATTTAAGTCAGAGATTGATAGTTTATTGATTAAGCTTATCGCTTCTTTACTACCACCAACGTGAGCATAAAGAGCATCATAAGAATCGGCCCACTCAACAAAGTAAGACCTAGCAGAACGAACCGGACCGATAAGTTCACTCTCTTTCGAATGATAAAGAGCTAAAAATCTAGTTATACCGCCCTCCGCAATCGTTTCATAAACTATATCGGCGTCATTAAGACCTGACTGTGGCCTTGAGTCCGGATGATTTTCAATCATTACCGCAATCGGACGCTTTTCAAGCACACTCTTTTCAACCATTCTCCCAGAATAAGGAGCCACAAAAAGCTCCGGCTCTTTCTTTTGAGGCATTATGAAACTAGGATCAAAATCAATCGTTGCCGTATAACTGTCCCAAACAAAAAAACCCCCCGC
>DLNA01000021.1:0-403 GCA_002476865.1 Patescibacteria group bacterium UBA7522
AATCACTAAGAGTATTATAACAAAACTTTACTTATTTTCATCCCTATTGAAAATAATCAAGAAGCTTAGATAAACACAAAAAAACACGACTGACTTTTTAATTAAAATTAGAATCGCTAAAGGCCATTAAATAAAGGGTGTTTCTGTGCTCTGAATTAAGAAAATCTATCTTTCCGTTGGGATGTAAAAAACTATTATTAATCTTATCAACAATAAAGACACCAGAACTAGAAATTGAATTCTTTGCCTCGCTTCTTATGACATCGAAGAGTGTTGTTTCGTAATTACAAAGCTTGCAACAAACAATAAATTCTAGTTTATTATCAAGCGAAATATCAAAAAAGTTTTTTGAAATTGTTTTTTCTAGCTCTAAAATCATTAACTTATAAATATTTTTATCTCT
>DLNA01000021.1:532-11066 GCA_002476865.1 Patescibacteria group bacterium UBA7522
TTTTATTTTGTGACTATAAAAATCAGATTCCCCGATTATACAATGTGTAAGATAATATATTTTTAAAATGAGAAAATCTTTTTTATTTGGAAATTTTTTTGATATTTAAGGTATTTTACATTCAAAAAATCCTTGTCAGAGGATTTGTTTAGATATCTTCTCACATTGTAGAGAAAATTAATACTATAGGTTGAAGATGCATTAATGCATTTGGATCCCCTAAAAGAGACTCTTTTAACTTTATAACTTCTTCATTCGGTAAAACTTCCCTTAAAACCCTCTTCAAAGATTCCCCATAAACAATTTCAGAAAACAGACCTCTAAAGAGAGCCAAATTAAAACCCTTTATCCTTTTATATTTGAGTGCATATCTAATCCTGATATCCTTAGCGTTCATATCGTCTGTCTTAGAATATTCTTTTTTAACAAGACCTTCTAACAACATCTTTCTCTCTAAATCTGACGATCCTATTTGTTTCTTTTTTAATTTTAAAAGTTTTTTGTAACTAAAATCGTCTCGATTCCATAAATATCTTCTGGACCAAAAATGAAACTCCTTATTATATAATAAAGGGCTGCTTTTCGTATATGATCTCTCAATAGGTTTATAAGCACCATCCCTTTTCATGCTCTTTATATCCCTTACATAATCCAAAATGTTGTCAGCGACATTAATCCCGGTAGCCCCTTGAAACCCTTGCCACCGAGGAACGGTGTTTACCTCTAAGAACCTAAATTTATCATTTTTTTATCGTAAATAAAATCTAATCATAAATAAAATCTAATCCACAGATAGATAGCTCAAAAACAGAAGATATCTTCATCGCCAACTTAAATAACTCCTTGACAATCCGCTGGTCTTTAATCAACTCAACCAATCCGCCCTGTGAATAATTATTCAAAAAACCACCTTCTTTAGCGATTCTTTTTATTACACCAATGGGCTCACCGCCAACGACGAAAACACGATAATCATCATCATTTTCAATATAATTTTGAAAAATATAATTATTTACCTTACTTCTAATAATTTGCTTTTCGGATTTAATTAAACAAACGTCTCTTCCTTTGGCACCAATTGATGGTTTTCTGATAAAAGAAAAAGTTAATTCTCTCTTTTTTATTGACTGCATTAGCTCTTCCTTGACCAAGAATGAATACGTTTTTTTTGAGTTGATACCGGGCGCCTTTTTAATAACCGCCTGCTGATACCTCTTATCTGGCGTAAAGGGCTGAGTAATATGGCCATAATTAACTACATAAATTTTCTTTGGCAATTGCCTTAAAACAAAATTTTTCTCTGAATACTTATCAAGAGAGGACGATCGCCGATACAAAACCGGGAATATCTCGCCCTGATAACTAAAAAATCAAAGTTAAAAACTCAAAACTATTTTGAGGCAACGGTAAAGAACAAAATAAAAACGGGAATGAACGTCGAAATACTGACGCCCCAAGGAATAAAAAAGATAAAATTTTGCAAATCTCCGTAGATGGAGAAAAAGTTGGAGAAGTCAGCCCTGGTAAAGAGAACCAAACTGCCGTTGTTGGCCCAAGAAATCGGTATGCACAACATTCTTTATTACAAAGTAAAATTATTATCTATGTCAAAATCATTAATCATGATAAAATATGTTTAATATGGAAATGATGCCTCAACCCGAGTCCAAACTTGGCAACGACAGAACTGGCCTATACCCCGAAAGGGTTCTTGCGGAAAGTTATATTGAAGAGTCCCTAGAAGAGATTGACCGACTCATTCGGGGCGAGGGGGTCTTAGAATTAACCGACGAAGATAAAGATGAGGTTATAAGCTACGAAGCAACTCTTGAGTCACAATACTCCCCCATATACAGCTCCTCACTAAAAACCACAACCCTTGATTTGCATTTCTTGGCAACAGAGGAAGGTCGTAGGATTTGGTACGAGCAGACAGGCATAGAAAATCTGCCTGCTACTGCCCAGGAGTTATTAATATTTATACATAAGCATACCGAACAAATTGCTGCTGTTGAGGTCGAAAGAAGAAAAGAGCTATCTGCCGCTGGAAATAAATATCGAGAAAGGACTATCCTAGATTCACTGCTAACCCAAGTAGACGACAGAGGGAACCTTGTCTCAGCCACTATGGAAGTTGGGGAGAAAATTACTTTAATCCTAAACCCCGAAGTATTGGCACAGAAATTAGACGCCCTTGTAGATCTAAAAACAAAACTAAAAGATGATTATCGTGCATGTGGCAATGACCAGGTTTCACTGGCCAGAAGAGAGATAATAGATCTTTACATCCATCGAATAAACCTTAGTATTGTTTCCTTACAAGCAGATATTAGAGCAATCGAAGAAAAGGCTGCCGTTTTAGGCAGGGAAAACCTCAGCGAGGAAGAGCGAAAAATTATCAAATCTAGGATCGCTGGCCGCTCACGAGAGAAAAGGGACAGAGATACTAGTCGCTATGATAAATATAAATTTGGGGCAGATAGAGAATACATCGATGGGGAAAGAAGGCAGGTTGGCTTGGAACTGCAAAAATATGCTGAGGAAGTCGGAAAAAGATGGCTCGAAAGTGTCCTCTCAATTAGGGAAAAGACAAGTAGTGCTGGGCTAGATTATGAAAAATTATCGTCTGCTGAAATCGAGCCAGAAAATAGAAAAATTATTGTAGAGGGACACCTCAGGGCATTGGAAGTATTTCAAGAAGCACCCGAAGAAATAGACGAAGAAAGAAACGCCCAGGAAAACCCAAAAAAGTGTCATGTGCAAATCAAAAAAGGCGTTCGAGCGGCATCATTTAACCCAAGGAGGCGCTCTGTTAGCATACCCGACAAGCCAGCCAGCATCATCACCGCCCTTTCAGTAGAGGCGGGTCACGAGCTGGGACACGCCCTTCAGACGATCAACGGAAGTATCATTCCCCTCAAAATCTTTGAAAATATAGGAGGAGGAGGTAACTCTGCATTTTCTGAGGGAGGTGCCATCGCGGTTCAGTCCCGCATCACTGGGGAGCTATTCGGTTATACGGCAACCAGCCATCCTCATTACATCAGGGCGATGGTCGCCAGGCAAAATGGAGCAGATTACGCAGAGACGGTTCGAGTTTTTTATCAAAGCGCGATAGAACCACACCAAATATTATTAGAAAGGGGTCAAATTGACAGACAAGAATTTGATAAACAGGTCAGAAGCGCTCTAGAACTAGCTATAAATCGTTGTCAGCGGCTGTTCCGCGGGGGACAGCACAGTTCAGACACGGGCTATCTTCTATCCTCAAAGGATACTGCCTACATTGACCAGATTGTACTGGCACAAAAGCTCGCCGAAAGAGGCAAAGAAAAGTTATTACTTATACGCGGTATGAGTTTTGAAAACATTATTACACTTCTAAAATTAGGCCTCTTGGATACAGAAACAATAATCGAACCCGATTATGATTATATAAAAGAGGTCTGGGAGCAACGGAAACAAAAATACCTAATTAGCACACCGGAGTAATTCTTCGGCTAATCTCTGGACAAATTCATTGTTCTTCATCTCCGGTAGAGGGAATCCGATTTGATCATTAATCTCGTAAATGAACGGCTTTCCATCTCGAAAGCCGAAATCTACTGAAAACAGCGGATTATGATATTCGTTTTTAAAATCCTGAGCTAATTTATTTACAATTTTTACGGCGGATAACGGTACCTCCTGTATTGGTATCTCCCGGATTGAGCCGCCCTGGGCCACGTTGGCAAGCAGTGAATCACCCTTTGGCTGGCGCGCAGTTGCCCAAACGATTTCTCCGTTTATTACGACAACTCTCATGTCGTGCCGACCTGTTAGTAGACCCGGGATACCGCTCTCTGTCTCCATAAATTCCTGGAGAATTCCGGGATATTCTATAGCTTCTTTCACCAAATCGTCAGCGCTCTCTATAAATAGAATCCCCTTCCCCTTCATCCCAGTGACCGGCTTATATACCATCAACCTATTACCGCTAAGATCGGCCAGTAATTCCGCCTGGCTCTTAATACCTATCGTCTTGGGACAAAATTCCGGATACTTTTGTGCTAAGGCTAATTTATCACGAGAAAATTCTTTAAAACCAAGACAGTTAATCACTCTTTTATTTTCGACGTTAGTCACACCCGGATAATCCAACCTGTAAGAACGGTCATAGACCGCATCTGCTTTTATATTTTCTCCGGTAAGAGCAAATTTACCATTAACAAGGTATTTATATGCATTATTAAAATTCATATTTCCGGTACTATTTTCATATCCGAAAACTGCATAAAGCTCCGCCTGACCGGCAATTAAATCAAAAAGCTTTTTGTATACCGGATATTTGTTACCGGCAATCGAGAGATAGTACTCGCCTCCGGCTGACTTACCGGCCGGTCCCTTGCCCCTAAATATGACTATTTTAGGCATTTTTTTATCATTTCCCCCAAGGCCGGTATTGCTTTAAAGGTTTCGTAGCTTACCGGTAACGAGGGTGAACGGTTTATCTCAATTATGTAAGCCTTCCCATTGTTTTCGATAATGTCTACCCCGGCGATTGGCAGATTCATCACTTTGGCAGCCTTCAGGGCAATATTCTTTACTTCTTGAGACGGCTCCCCTAACACTTCTTTGGCGCCTAATTTTACATTATTCCTAAAGCTCTCGTTCTCTTGACGAACCCGCTTGCAACCATAAATAGCCGTATCGCCTATCACCAAAATACGCCAATCAAATTTATTTGGGATAAATTCCTGCAAGAGGTACTCTGCCGAACCCTTATTTTTGCTCAAATGGGTTAGCTCTTTTTTATTGTTTATCATGGATACCCCGGCACCGCCCTTGCCTAATAGATCCTTAGCAACCAGAGGATAATCGAGGTTTGTGTTGGGTTTTTCCCAATCCCCCAAAAAAGCAGTTTTGGGGATAGGCAAAGAATTTTGGAAGCACTTCATTACCTGAATAAGCTTTGAGTTGCTTCCGGTAACCACAAAATTACCCTCTATAATTTTAATTTTTTTATAGGTGCAATAGTTTGCCAGTAAGGTAGCCTGGTCTTTCATCGAACCGGCTGTCTGAAGATAGATTAGATCATAACTCTCAAGTGCTTTGTCCCGAATAAATCCGTCCCATTTTTTGCCTGCAGAATCAAAAACAAAATTAACGTACCCTAAATAATCCCTATCCACCTGGTAATCGTCCCTTGCCAGATATTTCTTAAGCGAATCCGAGGCCGTATTAACAAAATTAATCTTTTCCTTGCTCTTGATAAGTATTAGCACTCTTTTCATTTGATGCTCCTCTTGATTGGATCGATTAAGAATTCCTTTAGATCTCTCTTGCCCAAAATAACGCTATAAGTCAGGCGTTTGCGATTAGCCACATTGGCCTTCATTAAAAAGTCCCTTTCCTTCACGGTCGCCGGAAGAAGGATTTTTATCCGGTAATCAGTGCCGGTAGCCGATTTAATTCTGGAAATCGCCACTATATCCGTATGATTTTCCAGCTCCCTCATGTATTTTAGACGCTCCTTTTTTGGTTTTTCGGCAACTTGTTCTTCCTTAATTATAGCCTCTGCGTGATTAACGGCATCCCCGTAGCCAAGTATTTTGGCCACACTTTTATCGATTGAAGAAGACTCGGCTCCGGTGTCTATTTTGCATTTAAACTTATAGGGTTTTTTGTCTTTGCCTATTAAGGTGATTGTCTCTGTAAGTCCGATTACTTCTCTACCGGATATAGTTTCAATCTCTTCGTCAATCTCACCACCGAATAAGTCCTTTGATAGTCGTATAGCTTTATTCTCGGTTATTGCCTTCACCCTTCTGACCTTATCCATTCTTTCCTTCAAACCGCTTTGATTTGCCACCTGAATACCCAAACCGGGGCGGGCATTTAATTCAACCACCATTGGGCCATTGTCTCTATCTATAATAATATCTACGCCAAGGTACCCGAGCCCTGAAGCGGTGTAACATTGATATGCTATTCGAAGCATTTTAGTCCAGTATGGTATCTTGATACCGGAAAGCTTCAGGTTTTTTCCCGGGACGCTCTCAATTATTCGGCCGTTCTTTATCGCCGTGGTTGTAATCCCCCGAGCCATATCTATACCCACCCCAATCGCACCTCGTGAAATATTCGCCTTGCCCCCGGATTCCTCTGTGGGCAAACGAAGCATGCCCATAATCGGTATACCCTTGAAAACAATAATCCTGATATCGGGTATTCCGCGGCAGGAATAAGACTTAAAGACAGAGTGCATCCTAATTCTTTCCTCGAAAACAGCTGGGCTCGGCTTTGGAGTAACACCAAAAGAGAATTGACCCTCAAGAATATTATATACATGAGCTTTTATGTCCTCTATTGAATGCTTCTTTTTGTCTGCAAGCACCCATTTGCCGTCCTTAGTTCGATTGTAATATATATTTATTCCGGCACCCTTTACGCCCCTGGCAGGCTTCAAGACAAAGCTCTTTGGCAAGGATTCATAATCAAAGCTCTCCACCTTAATTCGTTTCCTGATTACTCCGTAAACATCGGGGGCAGGAATCTTAGCGCTTTTTAGGATTTTTTTTGTTAATAATTTATTATCGGCAAATTTTTTATGGCCTTTATTAAAACGACGATGGGTACGATTTCTTTCGTTCATACCCAAGATCTCATGACGATTGTTAAATGTAGAGAGCGTGTTACTCATCCTTTAAAGCACCCTTAAACCTAACGTACTCGGACAAGCGGAGGCCAGACCATTTACCAACAAAAAAGTTAGCCACAAGAGGAGCTACCACTATGTACGGATAGGAAAGAAAAAATTCCTGAATGTATTTGTTTGAGACGATAAAATAAGAAGCAAGCGCCATAAACATTGTTTCGGCACTAATCAAGTTTGTCTTTAAATTTCCGGACTTAACCTGAAACAAACTCACCGCCTCTATTAGAGCAATAATTACAACCACCGGCAGAGGACTCACAGTAAAATAACCGTTTTTGCCAAAAAAGGCAGCGATAACAAGAGCGACTATGTATAAAATGCTAGCGATTGATACCTTTATGGAAACCTTGGCTATATAATGGAGTCGCGCTTTTTCTAGGGCTCTTTTTGTAATTTCACTGACAAGCCAAGCAAGAATAATTAGGGGCAGTCCAAACTTTAAACCAATAACAAAGTTAGCGGATATGGCATAAAGCGCATAAGCCAAAACTATTGGTTCGTACATTCCAAAGGTTTTTAAGCCAACAAAATATCTAAAAAAACTCACCAAAAGAGCAATTAGTGGCAAGGCCAAAATTAGGTAAATTGTCTCCCCCGGAACGCCATTTGAAATCAAATAATCTGCAAAATTAAACACACCCCTCCCTTCTTTTTAATCCATGCATTATATCACAAATATCACTTTTGGTCAATAATTTTTGCTTACATTAAAAGTATATCACTATAAAGTGACACCATAAATAGAAAAAGGAACTTGACGTGATTTTAGCGCTGAATTAGGCGTTTTTTTCGGTGAAAGGGGATCTTGTTTGAGTTCGTCTGACCTAGTATTGTTCTACCCAAAAGCCAAAGACCTTTTTCTTTTTTTAGACCCAGACGTCTTGGAGATTTAAGCTTCATAAAATCTCCTTCCTCCCCCAAAATTGCCCGTAACAGAGTCTTTGCTTTTAGATTCTAAAGGTAAAAACTTTTTTAACCTTAAAATTTTAAATTCTAAAATTAAAAACAGCGTTAACTATTTTTTGGCTTTTCCTCTTTTTGACTTAGTTCCACCCTTTTTACCAGCCATTGCAGCAAGTGTAGGATTTGCTGCAAATCCTTTTTTTACGCCTGTTTTTACACCACCTTTAGCACCAATTTTTTTATAAAAATCCTTGCCATACCTTTTTTTGTTTGTTTCAGCTGCTTTTACGCCACCATTTTTTGTTCCGCTCATTTTTCTCCTTTTTTATTGAACCGATTAAATTTAATACCCAAAAATACAAAAAACTACTCGACTTTAATTAATTTTAAATCTTTATGCTTAAAGTTTCTTCGTAAAAAGAAACAATTTTTATGCTTTTTTTATGTAATAAATGATTGATTTAATAATTAAAAAGCACCCACTTAATGAGTGCTTTTTTAACGATCAATGTCCTGGCGTCGATCTACTCTCCCAGCCCCGCGCATAGTCCGAAAGTGATTGCCAGATTATCCAAAAGGATGTCTCCGACTATGTGCGGGGCAAGTACCATCGACGCGACAGAGCTTAACTTCTGTGTTCGGGATGGGAACAGGTGTCTCCTCTGTGCTAAAGACACCAGGACGTTGATCATTAAATTGTTAATATTCTTTGCAAATTCTTCAAACAATCTGGGGGACAGGCCGCCACCTCGCAACAGAATTTCGAGTTCTGGTTTTCAATTTTATTCGAAACTCAGAAGTCGTGACCCATAATTCTGCGACTAGGTCGCGGCCCGCTTCCCCAGGCGATTTGGTAATTTGCTCTGTATTTGGCTTGAACTTTATTGTTACAAGCTCAAATTACTGGTCAAGAAATACCACTGCGTGAATTTTCAATTTCGAATTTTGAATTTCGAATCAAATCAGAATTATAAATTCATAATTTAATCAAAAATCGTAACTCGTAAATCTTAAATCATTTCGTGGAAACGAAATATTTATTAAGCTGCCGGAAATTAGTACCTCTCGGCTGAACACATTACTGCGCTTACACCTAAGGCCTATCAACCACATGTTCTATATGGATCCTCAAAGAAACCTCATCTTGAAGTGGGCTTCGTGCTTATATGCTTTCAGCACTTATCCCTGCCGAACATAGCTACCCAGCGGTGCCCCGGACGGGACAACTGGTACACTAGAGGTTCGTTCACTCCGGTCCTCTCGTACTAGGAGTAACTCTTCTCAAGTTTCGACGCCTACGACAGATAGGGACCGAACTGTCTCACGACGTTCTGAACCCAGCTCGCGTACCGCTTTAATTGGCGAACAGCCAAACCCTTGGAACCTGCTCCAGCTCCAGGATGCGACGAGCCGACATCGAGGTGCCAAACTGTGCCGTCTATGTGAACTATTGGGCACAATCAGCCTGTTATCCCCGGGGTAACTTTTATCCGTTGAGCGATGCATCATCCACTCGAATGCTAGAGAAAAATCTCTAGGCGTGCATCGGATCACTAACTCCTGCTTTCGCACCTGCTCGACTTGTAGGTCTTGCAGTCAAGCACCCTTATGCGTTTGCACTATCGGCTTGATTTCCATCCAAGCCTAGGGTACCTTTGAACGCCTCCGTTACTCTTTGGGAGGCGACCGCCCCAGTCAAACTACCCACCAGACACTGTTCCGATACCGGAAACTGGCAATAATTTTTGGTTGCGATTTTGAAGTTACGAAATAAAACCTTTTTTGGAGGCCTTACTTAGTAACATCTTGATCGAACCGAAATTAGATTATTTATTACCAATTTTCGGTACCGGTTAGAACCAAATTTTAGAAAGGGTGGTATTTCACATTGCGACTCCACTCTGGCTAGCGCCAAAGCTTCAAGGTCTCCCACCTATGCTACACAAAATAAAATCTAATCCAATGTCAAGCTGTAGTAAAGCTCCACGGGGTCTTTCCGTCTTGTCGTAGGTAGACGGCATCTTTACCGCCATTGCAATTTCACCGGGTCCCTCGTTGAGACAGTGTCCATACCGTTGCGCCATTCGTGCGGGTCAGAACTTACCTGACAAGGAATTTCGCTACCTTAGGACGGTTATAGTTACCGCCGCCGTTTACTGGGGCTTCGGGTCGAAGCTTGCACCTCAACCGTTAACCTTCCAGCACTGGGCAGGCGTCAGTCCGTATACTTCCTCTTGCGAGTTTGCACAGACCTGTGTTTTTGATAAACAGTCGCATGGACTCATTCGCTGCGGCCTCACTGCCGCTTCGCGTCAGAATTTTGATTTTTGAATTATGAATTATGAATGAAGATATCGCTTCGCGATTTATATATCGTCCGAAGGACTCAAACATTCGAAATTCGAAACTCGTAATTCTTAATTCTGCCACAAAGTGGCAGCAAGGCAGGGCTTATCCCGAAGTTACGCCCGCTGCTGTTGCCGAGTTCCTTAACGAGGGTTCTCCCGAAACACCTGAGGCTACTCGCCTCGAATACCTGTGTTGGTTTGCGGTACGGGTACCACTTCCTTAACTATGGGTTTTTCTGGTCCGAGTATTCTCCTAAATCCCAGATTTTACTCCGGTTTCATTCCCAAATTCACATTTGGTTAGACAGATATAGTCAAAAATCTGCAAAGGATTCTGCTCGGCGTCGCCATAGAAACGTGGTGGTAGTACAGGAATATCAACCTGTTGTCCATCGCCTACGCTTTTCAGCCTCGGCTTAGGCCCGACTAACCCTGGGTCGATCAACGTTGCCCAGGAAACCTCATTCTTACGGTGTCCCGATTTTTCATCGAGATTATGGTTACTTATGCCAACATTCTCACTTCCTAACGCTCCACCAAACCTCACGATTTGACTTCACAGCAGATAGGAACGCTCCTCTACCGC
>DLNA01000021.1:11378-12150 GCA_002476865.1 Patescibacteria group bacterium UBA7522
GACCAGTGAGCTGTTACGCACTCTTTAAATGCATGGCTGCTTCTAAGCCAACATCCTGGTTGTCTGTGCACCTCCACATCCTTTGCCACTTAGCATAGATTTGGGGACCTTAGATGGCGATCTGGGCTGTTTCCCTTTTGAACACGGAGCTTAGCCCCCGCGTTCTGACTCGTATGGTAATCTCCTTCGGTATTCGGAGTTTGTTTGGGTTTGGTAAGCTTGCGCCCCCTAGCCCATTCAGTGCTCTACCCCCGAAGGTTAATTCATACGGCTAGCCCTAAAGCTATTTCGAGGAGAACCAGCTATCTCTGAGTTCGATTGGAATTTCTCCGCTAACCACAGGTCATCCCCGCATTTTGCAACATGCGTGGGTTCGGCCCTCCACGACGCTTTACCGCCGCTTCAGCCTGCCCATGGTTAGGTCACTCAGTTTCGGGTCTATCGCAAAATACTAATTCGCCCTATTAAGACTCGGTTCCCCTTCGGCTCCGAAGCCTCAGCTTCTTAACCTTGCATTTTACGATAACTCGTTGGCTCATTCTACAAAAGGCACGCGGTCACGCCACGCTGAGCGCGGCGCTCGAATTTTTAATTTCTAATCCTGAATTTCTAATTAAGGTATCCCTACGGGATAATCATATAGATCGTCGCCTAGCGACACCAAAAGTAAAAACTCGAAATTCATCAATCAAAATTCGGACGCTCCGCACAGCGGACGCTCCCACACCTAGTAAGCATACGGTTTCAGATTCTATTTCACTCCCCTCCCGGG
>DLNA01000021.1:12291-20879 GCA_002476865.1 Patescibacteria group bacterium UBA7522
CCTTTCCCTCACGGTACTTGTTCTCTATCGGTAATCTTGAGTATTTAGCCTTGGGAGGTGGTCCTCCCAGATTCCCACAGGATTACACGTGTCCCGTGGTACTAGAGTTTAAATCTATAAGGACAAGAAACTTTTTATGTACGGGGCTATCACCCTCTGTGGCCGTCCTTTCCAGGATCGTTCCATTAAATTTCTCGTTTTTTTACCTTATGAAGTCACTGTGGTTTCTTCTCTAACAACAAATGAGTCAACTCATTTGTTGTTAGCTAATCGTTAACAGCTAAAGCTATTAACTAAATTAGAGATCTACCTCACAACACTCTTTACGCAACGCCCACAGGCTTTCGACTGGGTTCCCTTAAAATCTACTGATTTTAAGGGTAGGTCTTCACGTAAAAAGTTTTGGCTGACGCCCTTTCGCTCACCACTACTCTGGCGCTCACTTTTGTTTTCTTTTCCTTCGGCTACTAAGATGTTTCAGTTCGCCGAGTGCCCTACAACACCCTATGTATTCAGGTGCAGTTGATAGAAGATTAATTCTACCGGGTTTCCCCATTCGGATATCCACGGATCATAGCTTATTTGCCAGCTCCCCGAGGCTTATCGCAGGCTATCACGTCCTTCTTCGGCCCAAGATTCCAAGGCATCCACCATATGCTCTTAACCAACTTAATTTTAATCTCGTTCTCTTTTTTTGTTTTGTGTTGACCTTCCCTAAAAGAGAGAGAGTCAACACAACTTGACCAGTAATTTGTGCTTATAATTTAAGTCAAACTACTTGGTTTATTGCTTTTACCTAATTTATTCAATTTTCAAGTTCCGGGACTAGCTGCACATTTCAACCTATTTTTCCGATAAGCTGTGGTCTGCAGCTGGCGACAAAAAAACCGCCTTTTAGATTTTAGGCGGTCAAAATCTTAGCACAAAAACTACTTAGCCAAGCTTGTCTTCACCTCTTGTTATTGAATTGTTTTTTATTTTCACGATATCTTTCCCAATTAGCCCTAGAATAATACCAGAAGTTATCCACAAATGCAAGAGCTTTTTTAATAAAAAACATCAAAGACATTAAAACGAATAAGCATCTCTGAATAATAAATTTTTTGCTCTATTTCTTTCTTTTCATAGCCATCCGTTGAGCCAAAAACATCTGATCCAAAAATCGGAAAAGAGGTCTTTACATTTAACATGTTCAGGATTGTTGGCATAAGATCAAGCTGAGTCGTCTTTTTTTCGCTAACCACTCCTCCACTCGGGCCCGGGATTTTATAAACAAATGGTATCTTTTTTAGATCCCCAGAATCGAAATCAGTACCGAGAGTTTTTTGGGTTAGAGGGTCGTCGGGATCTCCAATTTTTGCATCATGGTCTCCATAAATAATAATAACCGAATTCTCATAACCACCGCTCGCCTTAAGTCCATCAATAAATTCACCTAGAGCCGAATCGGCATAATGAATGGCCTGATAATAATGATAGGTCCGATAATCATATTTTTTTACATCACCATTTAAATATTGGTGTTCCGGTGCCATATCGAAAGGAAAGTGACTCGAGAGAGATATTAGATAATTAAAAGAGGGTGACTTAATATTCTTAATTTTTTCTAACGACTCTAGGTAAAAATCCTTATCATTTAGACCCATGATAATATTTGTGCCCTCAGAATATTCGTCAGCTGCAAAAAAATGATCATAACCCAAAGAGCTAAAAGCAACCCACCGATTCCAAAAGTCCCTTCTATAAGCATGAAAAGCGTTCGTGGTGTAACCAGCCGAAGAGAGCGCTTTGGGAAGAGAGGTGAAATTATGACGCCCGTATTGCACAAACGCCGCCTCGTCTCTTAGGGGATAAATCGAGGTATTACTCGCAAAATCACTATCAGAGGTGCGACCGCCGCCAATCACCGACTCGCCATTAGGAAAATAGTAACCATCCTTAATAATTCTATTTAGATTGGGGGTTATCTCCTGACCCTCAAACTTTTTATTAACAACAAAACTTTGAAGCGATTCGAATTGAATTAAATATACATTTTTGGAAGTTGCCACACCGCTAAATTCATTCTCTTCTTCTTCCTGAGTAGCATTTTTTTTGACCCACTCAATTACCTCTTGCCTTTCTTTTTCGTCTAATCTCTTAAAAGAATTTTTAATAAAACGATAGGAGTTTAATCCGTGAGCCCCCAAAACCCCGTAACGCAAACCTATCAAATTGACATCGTAATTTCGATACAGCAAATCAGCCAAGCGACCCGATCTGAAATCAGAAAATAATATCGAAAAAATAACACTAAACGATAAAAACAAAACAGCCAAAATCATTTTAAGGCTGGTCAACTTATCCCTTTTTGGTTTTTTGTCTTTTAAGAAAAAACGCAAACCAAGGAATAAAAAAATATCAAAAAACAAAAAAATATCCGACAATCTCATTAATGAAAGGATTGAATCGGTAACGCCAGTTGCCTGGCTTGCAATAGTAAGGGCCTCGACTTTTATCAAAGAACCAAAAAACCGAAAATAAATTGCATTTGCCCAAATGAGTAAAGTTGCGAATCCCGCAGTAATAACCAAAAAACCATTTCGCCATTTAGGCAGAAGGGCGGTCCAAAAATAAATCAAAACACTTGTTGAAAGTGTAAATGCTAAAAAAATAATTGATATTTTGGTGTCAAAAATCAATCTGTCTAGCCAAATCATTTTTAGCCAACTAGTTATAACAAAAAAGAACAGAAAGAGACCATAAGAATGAGAATAAAAAAAATTCTTAAAAGACCACTTCTTCACGAATCAATTCTATCACGAAAGAATCGATTTGGAAAAAACATAAATCAAATATAAAATTAAAACGTGGAGATAAAAAACAAAAAAGTTTTACTGGTTGGCCTTGGTATTTTAGGTGGCGGTCTTTCGATGGCGAAATATCTATTAAAAGAAGGCGCAAAACTAACCATTACCGATCTTCGAACAGAAGAACAGCTTAAAAAGGTAATGAAAAAACTTCCAAAAAACATAAATTATGTTCTTGGTAAAAATAGAATCTCAGATATCAAAAAGGCAGATATAATAATACTGAATCCTGCTGTTTCAAACTTTTCACCACTCGTTAAAAAAATCAAGGAGCTTAAAAAAGAATACTACAACGATTACGCCTTCTTTTTAAAAAATTTAGAAAAAAATAACCCCAAAGCAAGGATTATAGGAATTACCGGCACTCGCGGGAAAACCACCGTCTCCACTTGGACAAAGGCGTTTATTGATAATGCAATTCTTGGTGGTAATATTCCCGAGGCGGCTCTTTTCAAAATTCAAAACAAGAAAACAGATGTTTTTATTTTAGAACTTTCGTCGTTTCAGTTAGAACATCTTTCCCAAAAAGATCGCTCTCCAAACATTGCAATACTAACTAATATTTATATCGACCACTTGAACCGATATAAAACCTATGACCGATACTCACGGATGAAAAAGCTAATCTATGCTAACCAAACCAAAAACGACTATCTAATTCTAAATAACGACGAAAAAACAACCAAAGAAATCGAAAAAGATAAGCCCAAAAGCCAAATATACTATATCTCTCAAAAAAAATTGCCAAAAAACAAAAGTGGCATATACACAATAGATAATGATGCCTATTTCAAAATAGATGGCTTGATAAAAAGGATTGGAAGTATAAGTAGTTTCGCTCCACATGAAAAAACAAATTTTATGTTTGCGGCGCTAGGTGCCCATCTTTACGGAATAAGTTGGGGTGAAATTTTTAAGAAAGTTAAAGGGCTAGAAAATCCCCTTTTTAGACAACAAATTATTTTTAATAATAAGGGGCTCAAAATTATTAACGATTCGGCCGGCACAAACCCAGACGCAACCATTGCCGCCATTGAAAAATATAAAAATGAAAATCTCTATTTAATTACCGGCGGTACCGATAAAGAGTTGGACTCAAAAGAATTAGCAAAAAAAATCGCTAAGGAGATTAATCCAAAAAAACTTTTTCTACTCAGTGGTTCAGCCACCAATAATCTTGTCAATAATTTACCAGCTAACTATTTAAAAACCGGCGACGTTAGAGGGTTTGGTTCTTTAGAAGAGATAATTAAAACCGTTTCAAAAGAAATTAAAAATGGAGTTATTGTTTTCTCTCCGGGAGCCGCCAGTTTTGAAAAATTTAAAAATGAATTTGATCGTGGAAACCAATTCAATAAATTTATAAAAAAATATTTTGAATAGAGCTATTCTAATTCAACTCTTTTAACCTTAATCTTTTCACCTAAAATTTTCTCTGCAAAGATCTCAAATCTGCTTGTTATATCTGTTGAAAGATAATCGACGGAGCGATTTTTAGAGAGCTTTTTTTCTATTTCCGGATGCCTCTTTAAATAATCTTTTAATTTTTCTGCTACCACCGGTGACTGCTCTATGATTTTAATATTACCGGCGTGTTTTTTTATTTCATCTAAAATTATCTCATAATGAGTACAGCCCAAAATAATCGTCTCAACCCGATTATTTTTAAGAGTATCTAGGTAATTAATTAAGACAATTGATAAAACGTCTTTATGAATTTCGCCCGATTCGATAATTGGTACCAAAAGCGGACATGGTTTTTGAATAATCTCGGTACCGCTATCAAGCTTTTTGATTTCCCTAATATAAGAACCCGATTCTACCGTGCTATTTGTAGCCATTACGCCAATTTTTTTATATTCAAATCCTACAGCTTTTTCAGCAGCTGGAATCACCACACCCAGTACTCTTTTTTGGGGATGATTTTTGACTAGATACTCTTGCTGAATCTTTCGAAGCGCCTCACTTGAAGCGGTATTACAAGCAAGAATTATAAGCTCGCAGCCCTGATTAAAAAGATATTCAACTGCCTGTTCGGTAAACTTATAAATTACCTCTTGGGAACGAGTGCCATAAGGCGCCCTAGCCGAATCACCTAAGTAAATATAATCATATTCTGGCAATAATTTTCGGATTCCCTTAAGAACCGTTAGCCCACCAAACCCTGAATCAAATATTCCAATTTTAGACATGATGAGATTATATCAAAAAAAAGACCTCATGGTCTTTTTTTTATTGGTGGACCCTAGGGGATTCGAACTCCTGACCTCCTCGGTGCAAACGAGGCGCTCTAGCCAACTGAGCTAAGGGCCCATAAACGAAGCAAAACTTCTCAAATTATTAATTTTCAAATTTCGAATTCCGACTGCAGTCGGTCTATCCTCCGAATATCGCTCGCCCAACGGCAGAAAAAAACGAGTCAACAGCGCCAAAAATAAAAAGCAAAGAGAAAAAGAATAAAAAAATACCAAATATCCTTAACCCAAGATATGTTCCTCCGCCACCTAAATATCTTTCAAGCGTGGCTGACGTCCCGGTAAACTCGACTATTTTTCTTGCATAAATCACCGCTACAACACCAATGATCATTATAATGATTCCCCAGATTATTCTTTCAAGCATCCTTTCCCCTTGTTAATTATTTGACCTTAGATGGTCCGTGCTTCGCCAAAAGCTACTCAGGACATTCTTCTTCTTTATTATATTCCGAATGGCTTGCCATTCGTAGCGGAAGCGAAGAATGGTGGGCGATCGAGGACTCGAACCTCGGACCTCAACATTATCAGTGTTGCGCTCTAACCAGCTGAGCTAATCGCCCTTATTGTTAAAGTTAGACAAAAAATATTCTAACTCAAAAATATTGTTTTTTCAATAAGAAAAGACCCATACGGGTCTTCTCTTCTGCTAATTTACTTGAAATCTGAATAGTGTTTGTACGTAGACCATCTGTCCGAAGACAGACCGACCTAGGAGACATTCGTCTTTGCTCAGGTCCTTTCGGAAACAAAAGCAAACGAAGTTCTTATCCAAGCATTACTGCTGGAAGCATTCTCCCTAGAAAGGAGGTGATCCATCCGCACCTTCCGGTACGGATACCTTGTTACGACTTCACCCCAATCAATAGCTCCACCTTAGACCGCAATGCGGGTATCGGGCGTCTCTATCTTTCGTGGTGTGACGGGCGGTGTGTACAAGACCCGGGAACGTATTCACCGTAACGTGCTGATTTACGGTTACTAGCGATTCCAACTTCAAGAGGGCGAGTTTCAGCCCTCTATCCGAACTGGGACTAGTTTTGGGGATTAGCTCCACCTTACGGTATTGCAACCCATTGTACTAGCCATTGTAACACGTGTGTAGCCCAAGGCGTAAGGGCCATGCTGATCTGACGTCATCCCCACCTTCCTCCCTGTTAACCAGGGCAGTCTCGCATGAAAAATAACATACAATGAGGGTTGCGCTCGTTAAAGGACTTAACCCGACATCTCACGACACGAGCTGACGACGACCATGCAACACCTGTCACCGATCCAGCCTAGCTGACCAGTATATTTCTATACCGTACGATCGGGATGTCAAACCTTGGTGAGGTTTTTCGCTTATCGTCGAATTAAACCACATGTTCCACCGCTTGTGCGGGTCCCCGTCAATTCCTTTGAGTTTTAGTCTTGCGACCGTACTCCCCAGGCGGGATACTTAACGCGTTAGCTTCGCTTCGTAAGGGGTCGATGCCACACAAAGCTAGTATCCATCGTTTACGGCGTGGACTACCGGGGTATCTAATCCCGATCGCTACCCACGCTTTCGTGCCTTAGCGTCAGAAATGGCCCAGCAGACTGCCTTCGCCATTGGTGTTCCTCCTGATATCTACGCATTTAACCGCTCCACCAGGAATTCCGTCTGCCTCTTCCACTCTCTAGCTATGCAGTATCGAATACAGCTTACGAGTTGAGCCCGTAAATTTAATATTCGACTGACATAGCCGCCTACGCACGCTTTACGCCCAGTAAATCCGAATAACGCTTGCACCCTACGTATTACCGCGGCTGCTGGCACGTAGTTAGCCGGTGCTTATTCATATGTTACCGTCATAATCTTCACATATAAAAGAAGTTTACACTCCGAAAAGCTTCATCCTTCACGCGGTGTCGCTCCGTCAGGCTTTCGCCCATTGCGGAAAATTCCTCACTGCTGCCTCCCGTAGGAGTCTGGGCCGTGTCTCAGTCCCAGTCTGGCTGGTCGACCTCTCGATCCAGCTACCCGTCATCGTCTTGGTGAGCCATTACCTCACCAACAAACTGATAGGACAAAGGCCCTTCCCAAAGCGCCCGAAGGCTTTAACCCGAGGGTCACATGCGGGATTACCCCATCTTTCGATGAGCTATCCCCCACTTTGGGGTAGGTACCAATGTATTACTCAGCCGTCTGCCACTATCACTTTTAAGGAGATACAAAATATAAAATTCAGTATCGCCATAAAAGTGACCGTTCGACTTGCATGTGTTAAGCACACCGCCAGCGTTCATCCTGAGCCAGGATCAAACTCTCAATAAAGTTTGTGACTCGTGAGAATCACTATAGAATGTATCCAAAAGGATACGGGGTTTTTTAGATTTTTTGGTGCTACAATACAAACACTATTCAGTTTTCAAGATTCGCTACTGGTCTTACAAAAAGCGCTCAAAAGATAGACGCCATCGGCATCGGTTATCTGAGGTCAGGTTGTAAAAATTCAGTGCTTTTTGATTCTATATCAACTAATCCACAATGTCAATATTAAAATCAATGATTTTAATTAATTAATAATTTAAGCGCTTCAGCGTTTTAAGTATTTTTCTTTTCGCTTTTTTTCAAGATAATAAGAGATTTCTTTTTTTGTAAATTTTCGAAAATAAAAAAACAGAAAACTACTAAAGATTAGCATTGCAATAATCACTAAATAGGAAGCGATCCTTGTGCCAAAAATCGGTAAGCGCTGATCCCTAGAAAAAAAAATAAAGAGCCCAATCAGGCCAATCGTTTCATAACCCCAAAACCAAAGTTTATCAAATTCTTCATAGCCCCCATGTCTTTTTTTAAAAAATCTAAAAAATATTTTTAATAAAACCGGAGATAAAACCGCTACTGCCGGCAGGGTGAGAAACAAAAAATGAAAGCTACTCTCAACAGGAACTGCCATTAAATATTTTGGGTCAAAAAATGAGACGATCTTATTCATCTTCTTCGCCGCCTAAAAAATCAATCTCGCCCTGGCAATGAGGACAGAGCCAATCTTCGCCTTCCAAAACCTTTAAATTTCCGCATTCATCACAAATGGGTTTTCCCAGTTCAAGATTCTCTTCGTCTTGTTTTTTTGTTTTACTCATTTTAATCCTTATTTTTTATTAAAAACAAAATACATTCCCGTGTGTTGCTCGCCAGCAGAAAGTAGCTTTTTAAACTCAAAACCGGTTCTTGCGGCTTTTAAAATAATATCCTCTTCGTTTATTCTTTTCTCTTTTCTGGGGCCAATTTTAGATTCACTCTTCCAATCGATAATAATTAAACGCGTACCCTCTTTGGCAAGTTTTTTGGCTCTTTCGAATATCATCCTATCGTCTTCTATCTCCGAAATAATATTGGCGACAATCATCACATCGATCTTGGTTTGGATGGGCATTTGTGATGCGTCATAAGGAGCAATAAAATAGCTGATGTTATCAAGCCCAACTCTTTCGGCCTTATTTTTAATCATTGCTA
>DLNA01000001.1:0-472 GCA_002476865.1 Patescibacteria group bacterium UBA7522
GCGCCTTGGTCGTTATTTTATTAGGTGTTCTTGTTGGTTGGGCCATTCAAACCGTTGTTGTAAAAGCTTTGCGGTTTGTAAAAGTTAAGCCCTACACAGACGCTATTGGTCTTAACAAGGTTTTTAAGACCAAAGAAGACCTTGTTGAACTCGTTGGCGATTTGGTTAAGTGGGTTGTAATCATTGTTTTCTTGATCCCGGCCTTCAACATTTTGGGCCTTGGCGATATTAACGAAATCGTTAAAGGTATTGTCGCATATTTACCAAAAGTTGTTGTTGCTGCTGCAATCTTGATGGTTGGTGCCGTTTTGGCAGACCTAGCATCAAGAGCTGTTGAGGCAACCGCTCAAACCATTGGAGCTAAAACAGCTGCCATAGTGGCTGATGTAACAAGATGGTCTGTTATGGTCTTTACCGTTTTAGTCGCTTTAAACCAACTAGGTATCGCCTCAGATATCATCAACACTCTAAT
>DLNA01000001.1:767-2711 GCA_002476865.1 Patescibacteria group bacterium UBA7522
TTTTTATTTTCGATAAAACTTTGCCGCTTCTTCTGGAGCAACAGAATTAATTATTATTCCCGTTCCCAGTTCAAGGCCAGCCCAAACATTTGGACGAGGAGAGAGTTTGATTATTAAGTGATGCGACTCTAAATCCAATGAGTTTTGTATAAAATAATTGTAAGCAACATCGATTTCGTCTAGCTTAGTTAAAACCTTTTTTAAGGCCTTCGCTAGTGAGAGTTTCTCCTTGCCGTTTAAATCACCCAACGTTCTAACGTGCCTTTTCGGTAAAAACCAAACACCATAGGGCGATTCTGATGCGTAGGGAGCGAGGACAAAAAAATAATCATCATCGATAATCACTCTCGGACCATTACGCTCGCTCTTAATAACATCACAATATGGACAGCTTCCATGGCTATCAATATAATCATCAACTGCTTGCGACTCGGTGGCTATCTTAGGGGGAATAACCGGAAGAGAAATTATTTGAGCATGAGAATGAGGTATAGATGCCCCCGCTTTACCACCTTCATTTTTAAATATTAATGTGTAGCAAATACCTTCTTTTTTCATTAAGAATTGATATCTATCGTTATAAACATCCAAAACTTTAACTATATGTCCTAGCGGTAAGTGATGGATCTCTATACCATGCTCCGGTGTTTCAATAACAACCTCTTGTTCGCCATATGCCTTTAGGTTTTCTAGTGTGAGTGCCGGAAATTTATTCCCAATAACCTTAACCTCCCAATTTCCACCTGTTCCCAGATAGTCCTTGATTTGAATCTGATTTTCGGGCTTATCAACTTGAGGTTGGCAAAAATAACAATCTTTATCGGCCCTGGTGTCACGCTTGACGGTTATTTTTTTAGGTCGTTCGGCTCTCTTGGGAGCAATAATAACATAGCGATCTAAAAAATAATCTTTTCTGATTTCCGATTCGATAATCCCTCCTTCTAATATATTATACCTAAAAAAAATTAAATTTTAAGCCGAATGGTAAGAATTTAAAATAAGACATTTTTGGCTTGTGTGTGACTTGATTTTTTAGAGATTTATGATAAAATTCAGTGGCTTAGTTGATTGGATAATCGCCCCACACATAAGTTTTTTTAAAAGACGAAAAAAGAAAGCTTATGTGTGGGGAGGAAAGTCCGGGCACCTTAGATCAGAATAGTTGTGAAACACAACCAGCCGTGAGGCTCGGGAAAGTGCCACAGAAACATATACCGCCGTCGTGCGAAGCACAGAGCTAAGAATTATGAATGACCTCTGAGCTATAAAATTAAAAATTTAATCGTAATTCGTGAATTATAATTCAAAGTTCTGCGCTCCGCGCGTCGGTAAGGGTGAAAAGAGTGAGGTAAGAGCTTACAGTGTTTATTGGTGACAATAGGCAAGGGTAAACCCTATTCGGTGCAAGACAGGTGGACCCGGTGCATAAAGACACGCTTGTTTCGCAAAACGGAAACGTTGAGTGAAGCTCTAATTGCGCGTAAGACGTTGATCTACGTTTTGTGCATGGGGTCCTGTCGCATAGATAGATGATTATCGGTATCACATAAATTGTGATGCTACAGAACCCGGCTTATAAATCAACTAAGCATAAAAAAAGAACTTTTTTAAAAAAGTTCTTTTTTTATTTTTCTATTCACATGAGCTACAGCTTGAACATCCTCCGCCACAACCCCTAAATTCTTTATCGGTCTTTTTTAACTCTATATTTTTTCCATCACACCCTGGGCAAATCAATAGCTCTTTTGGAAAGTTTTCAAGAATTTCGTACTTAGCGCCGCAATCCAGACACTTGGCCTCGACTATTTTCACTATTTTATCTCCTTGGTAATCTTTGAAAATATTTTAGGATAATCGCTGGCTAATTTTGCCAAAATTTTTCTATCTAAAATAATATTTTCCTTTTTTAGGCCTGATATTAATTTTGAATAAGTAGTTTCGTTA
>DLNA01000025.1:0-2502 GCA_002476865.1 Patescibacteria group bacterium UBA7522
CTTCTTCTCTTGTTCGGATTCGAGCAGTTTTTGAATCATATCATCAATATAGCCATCCATAAATTTTGGAATATTTGAGGTCGAGAATTTAATTCGATGATCGGTAATTCTATCTTGTGGAAAATTGTAAGTTCGAATTTTTTCGGACCTGTCGCCGGTACCAATCTGTGATTTTCTGGCGTCACCTCTTTTTTTGGCCTCTTCCTCTTCTTTGGCTGCCAAAAGTCGAGAGCGAAGAATTTTCATCGCTTTGTCTTTGTTTTTTAGTTGTGACTTTTCATCTTGGCAGGTAACGACAACACCTGTCTCAAGGTGTGTAATCCGAACCGCTGAATCGGTTGTATTTACCGACTGGCCGCCGGGTCCGGATGAGCGGAATATATCAATTCTAATATCGCTCGGCTTGATTTCAATATCAACCTCTTCAGCTTCTGGCAGAATCGCCACCGTTACGGTGGAGGTATGGACTCGACCCTGAGATTCGGTAACCGGCACTCTTTGAACTCGATGAACACCGGATTCGTGTTTTAGGAGTTTATAGGCGTCGGGGCCTTTTATTTCGGCAATGATCTCTTTTAAACCGCCACCTTCCGACGGAGAAGAATTCATAACATCGATTTGCATTTTGTGATGTTCGGCAAATCGAAAATACATTCTATAAAGTTCATTTGCAAAAAGAGCCGCCTCGTCACCGCCGGCTCCGGCCCTAATTTCAAGGATAACGTTTTTAGAGTCGTTTGGGTCCTTGGGTATTAGGGCCGCCTCGACTCTTTTTACTTGTTCTGTTTTTAGCTTGGTTAGATTCTCGACCTCTTCTTCGGCCATGGCAAGAATCTCCGAATCACCGTTTCTTATTATTGATTTGGCTTCTTCGAGTTGATGTTGGATATTCTCGAGCGTTTCAAACTCTTTGATAATCTGCGAAACCTCTGCATGTTCGCGACCGATTTGGGCCATTTTATTTGGATTTGAAACAACCTCGGGGTCCTGCATTTTGACCTCAAGATTACTTAATTTTTTTTTGTATTGTTCAAATTTTTCTAACAATTTTGCTCCGCTTAATTTTCAGTTTTTATTATTGCTAATAATATCTAATAAATATTCTATCAAAAAACTCCCAAAATATCTTAAGGGAGTTTTTTGATAATCTAGCTAGTTTTCAGATTTTGCTGGTTGATCTAGTTCCGTGGCAGCAGCAGTTTCAACGTCGGAACTCATCTCTTGAGAGGATTCCATCGGTTTTAGTTCGTTGGCTACTTTTTCTTTTATCTCTTTTAAAACTTCCTGATTATCTTTTGGGCTCTTATCTTTTTTATCCTCTTTAGTCAATTTTTTAACGGCTTTCTTCTCCTCGGCCGCTTTCATGCGGGCCTGGAATTTATCAACCCTACCAGCAGTGTCAACAAATTTTTGTTTTCCGGTATAAAAAGGATGGCAAAGAGAACAGAGTTCAATGTTTATCTCTGGGAAAACGGTTGAACGTGTTTCAAATTCGTTGCCACAAGCACATTTTATGATTGTTTTTTCATATTTTGGATGAATGTCTGTTTTCATAGCTAAAACATAATAACAGAATTTCTGGCATATTTCAAGAAAAAAAATAAAGTTAAAAACAAAAAAGATAATAAAAAGAAAGCGATTTATTTTGTTGACGGATTGGCCGTTTTAAGATAAAATTATTTGGCAAGTTTATTAATTTCACACACTTTTTGATGGCTCATTCCTCCCTAAAAGGGTTAAGGGCTAAGTGACAAAAGTGGAGGTCCGTTTCAGCGGAAGAAAAGGAGAGTCCGGGCCATTCTGATGGTTTGGCAGGACGAAAAAAATGACAAAAAAAGAGATTGATTTAAAAGAGATGCTCGAAGCGGGCGTTCATTTTGGCCACAAAAAGGATCGTTGGAATCCAAAAATGCGGCCTTTTATTTATACCGAAAGAAACGGGGTTCATATATTTGACCTTGTTATAACAAAAAAGAAGCTCGAAGAGGCGATGGATTTTGTTTCTAAAATTACTTCTGAGGGCGGTAGCGTCCTTTTTGTCGGAACTAAAAATCAAGTTAAGGACATTGTTAAAAATGCGGCAGAGAGCGCAGAGATGCCCTATCTTACAGATAGATGGCCGGGCGGAATGTTTACAAATTTTCAGACCATTGTTAAAAGATTAAAATTCTTAGAAGAGGCCGAGGCAAAAACAAAGGACGAAAACTCTAAACTAACAAAAAAAGAAAAGCTCTCCTTAAGGCGCGAAATGAATAAATTGAGCGCAACTTTTGGCGGTGTCTCTAAAATGAGAAAACTCCCGGAAGCGATCTTTATCTCTGATATTTGCAAAGAGAGAATTGCTGTAAGAGAGGCAAAAAAAGCCAATATACCCGTTATAGGGATTGCCGACACTAACGCGACTCCTGACATTGAATATGTTATTCCCGGTAATGATGATGCTGTTAAGTCGGTAAAATATATTGCCGAAAAGATTGCCTCTGCTGTTGTTAAGCCCAAAAA
>DLNA01000025.1:2715-18570 GCA_002476865.1 Patescibacteria group bacterium UBA7522
TGATTTGGCAAATTTTAAAGAGGATAAAAAAATGACAATTAAGACAGAAGATGTTGTTAAGTTGAGAAAACAGACCGGCGCCGGCATGATGGACTGCAAAGTGGCCCTTGAAGCGGCAGCTGGTGATTTTGAAAAAGCGGTTGAAGAGCTCAGAAAAAAAGGCGCAAAGGTTAGTGCCAAAAGAGCTGATAGAGAATCAAAAGAAGGATTTGTAGCAACCTATTCTCATGGTGGTCGAATTGGCGCGATGCTTGAGCTAAATTCAGAGACGGATTTTGTGTCAAAAAACGATGACTTTAGATCTTTTGCGGTTGATCTTGCGATGCAGGTTGCGGCAGCAGCACCAGAATATATCTCTCGCGAAGATGTTCCGGCTGAAATTATTGAAAAAGAGAAAAAGCTTGAAATTGATAAAGCCATAGCTGAGGGCAAACCGAAAGAGATTGCTGAAAAAATTGCCGAAGGTAAAATTGAAAAAATCTATCAAGAGCTTTGTCTTTTGGAGCAACCTTATATAAAAGATGATAAGATTAAGGTAGCCGATCTTCTTAACGAGAAGGTTGCAGCTATTGGAGAAAATATTAAGGTTGGTAAAATAGCAAGATTTGAGATAGGAAAATAGCGACTAGTTTTAAATTTTAAAATAAATCTCAAAATCGAAACAATCAAAAATTGAAAATAAAAATTGATTTGAGATTCAAGGATAAAACCAAAAATTAACCGAGTAAAGCGAGGTGCAATGGAATACCTAAACAAGCTAAAAGAGGGTGCCGACAAGGCGATAGAACATCTTAAGTCGGAGTTGGCAAACGTGCGAACTGGAAGAGCCCACGCTGGTATGGTCTCTGATGTTATGGTTAGCGTTTACGGCGTTAAGACACCCTTGAAACAGGTTGCCAATGTTGTAGTGACGGACGCAAAATCGATCCAAATTCAGCCATGGGATAAAGGCAATACCAGTCAAATTGAGGCGGCTTTACGTGACGGAGAACTCTCTCTTTCAATCGTAAATGCGGGGGATGTTATTCATGTAAAGGTTCCTGATTTAACCGAGGAGCGCAGAAGCGAATATAAAAAGCTTGCCAAAGAGCGCGCCGAAGAAGCGAAAGTTTCAATAAGGAACGCAAGACAGCAAGTTTGGGACGAAACTAAAAAGGCAAAGGCAGAAGGGGGAATCTCTGAAGACGAGATGTATCACAGAGAATCAGAGATTCAAAAAATTGTCGACGAAAAAAATAAAGAGATCGACATGGTTCTAACTGCAAAAGAAGCCGAACTTTCGGAGGTTTAATTTGGTAAAAGAAGATATTAGGAAGGTGCCGGTACACCTTGGTTTTATTTTGGACGGAAATAGGCGTTGGGCAAAATCTAAAGGATTGCCACAGTTAGAAGGTCATCGCAGGGGATTTAATAGATTAACAGAGCTGGTTGACAATTGCATTAAAAAAGGGGTAAAAAATGTAACTGTTTTTGCTTTTTCAACCGAAAACTGGAATCGCTCAAAAGAGGAAGTTGATTATCTGATGAATCTTTTTAGGGAGATGCTTGACAAAACGGCACAAAAGCTACACGAAAAAGACGTTAGAGTAAGAGTTGTTGGAAGAATTGAAGATTTTGCAAGCGATATACAAAAAAAGATGCAAGAAGTTATGGAAAAAACAAAAAATAACTCAACTCTAACATTTAATATCGGCCTTTCTTACGGTGGTAGAGCAGAAATCGTTGATGCTACAAAAAGGATTATTAAAGATGGGTTAAGACCAGAAGATATCACCGAAGAAAAATTCGCAGAGTACATTTACGAAGTGGGCCAGCCAGATCCGGACGTGATTGTAAGAACATCGGGCGAACAGAGGATCTCTGGCTTTATGCTTTGGCAGGCCGCTTATAGCGAATTTTATTTTACCGATGTTTGTTGGCCTGATTTTGACGAAAAAGAGCTTGATAGGGTTATTGACGACTTTAATCAAAGAGAGAGAAGGTTCGGTAAATGATCATAACCGTTTTAGCGTTTCTGTTTGTATTCGCAGTTATTGTTTTGGCCCATGAATTTGGCCACTTTATTTCAGCTAAAAAATTTGGTGTTAGGGTTGACGAATTTGCTTTCGGATTTCCGCCAAAAATTTGGAGTAAAAAGAAGGGCGAAACAAGATACGCTATTAATGCAATTCCCCTGGGTGGCTATGTGAAGCTCTTGGGCGAGGACGGCAGTAAAGACAAGAATCCGAGGAATCTAAACAACAAACCGGCTTGGCAAAAAACGATTATATTTGCTTCGGGTGTTGCGATGAATTTTTTGCTTGCCTGGGTGCTTCTTTCTGGTTTTTATGCTTTTGGTGGCCAGGCCGTTATTGATGGCGCATGGGATCATAAAGAGGTAATAAATAATCAAAAAGTTAAAATTGTTGAAGTTGATGAAGAGTCGCCGGCGGCCAAATCGGGGGTTAAATCCGGGGACTTCATTGTAAAAATAAACGATAAAAGCGTTTATCAAACGGGAGCGGTTTTTTCAGAGGTTCAATCCTCCTCAAAAAATAATTCAGAAATTCCATTTGTGATTGAATCAAGCGGAGATCTTAAAGAGATTAATCTTAAAACCTACAAGACGAAGATTGACGTAAATGGAGAGCAGGTTGAGATTGAAAGAATCGGTGTCACTATGGAGGTTGACGGAAAGATAAGAACCGTTTGGTACCAGGCGCCGTTTGTTGCTTTTAAAGAGATGTTTAGGATTGTCGAGATGTCGGTAACCGGTCTTTTTGATTTTTTGAAAACACTTTTTACGACCTTCAAGATTAGTAACGAAGTTGGTGGTCCAATAGCGATTGCCCAGGTTACGGGAGCGGCGGCCAAAATGGGCTTTGCCGCATTAATCCAAACCATTATTATACTCTCAATTGTTTTGGGTGTTTTTAATATTTTGCCCTTTCCGGCGCTAGATGGCGGCCATATTTTGTTTGTTGGCATCGAAAAAGTTACCGGCAAAGAGGTGCCACCTCAAATTAAGAATATTGTTAATTTAATCGGCTTCGGGTTATTATTGTTATTAATAATAAGCGTCACTTTTAAAGATGTGGCGAGACTGAATGTTTTTTAGATGAAGTTTACAGATCTTTTTACAAAAACCCAAAAAGATATAAAAGACAGCGGTTCGGCCAATGCTGACCTTTTGGTTAGGGGCGGTTATGTAAATCAGCTCTCGGCTGGAATATACACCTATCTTCCCCTCGGTTGGCGAGTTTATAAAAAGATCGAGGAGATTATCAGAGAAGAGATGTCGGCTGCCGGTGGCCAAGAGATATTTATGCCAGCGATGCACCCAAAGGCAAATTGGGAAAAGACGGGTCGTTGGGAGAATTTGGATGTTTTGTATAAAGTAGTTGGTCAGCTTTCCGGGGCAGAGATGGCTCTTGGGCCAACTCACGAAGAGATTGTAACCCCTCTTGCCTCTCGCTTCGTACTCTCTTACAAGGACCTGCCAAAATATGTTTTTCAAATTCAGGATAAATTTAGAGATGAAGCAAGGCCAAAGTCAGGTCTTTTAAGGACACGTGAGTTTATGATGAAAGATCTTTATTCTTTTCATGCAGACGAAAAAGACCTTGATCGTTATTATGAAATTATGAAGAATGCGTATTTTAAAATTTTTACTAGAGTTGGATTGGGGGAGGTAACCGTTCTTACTTATGCTTCTGGCGGTAGTTTTTCGAGGTACTCTCATGAATTTCAGGCGATTTGCGAAACGGGCGAAGATACAATATATCTTTGTGAGAAATGTAATGTAGCAGTAAATAAAGAGATTATACATGAGCAAAAGAGTTGTCCTGAATGCGGCAATAAAGATCTTAAAGAAAAAAAATCAATCGAAATAGGTAATATTTTTAAATTAAGAGACAAGTTTTCGAAAGCGTTTGATTTTAGTTATTTGGACGAAAAAAATCAAAAGAACTTTGTTGAGATGGGTTGTTATGGGATTGGCCTTGGAAGGTTAATGGCTTCGATTGTTGAAGTTCTTCATGACAAAAGTGGAATTGTTTGGCCGAATGAGGTTGCACCATATAAGTTTCATCTAGTTAATTTAAGTGGTGCCCAAGAAGAAGCGGCCGATCTCTACGAAAAACTGAAAGCGAAAAAAGTTGATGTAATTTGGGATGATCGTGACGAAAGAGCAGGCATTAAACTTTCGGACGCGGATCTTTTGGGAATTCCGAATAGAATTATAGTTTCGCCTAAAACTATTTCAGAAAAAGCCATAGAGGTAAAAAGACGAGAAGAGTCCGAGGGCAAAATTGTTTTGTTAGATAAATTCTTAAAGGAAATCTAATGTTTAATAAGTTGTTTGGTTATTTTTCCCACGACATAGGGGTTGACTTAGGAACGGCGAATACCCTTGTTTATGTAAAGGGTAAGGGGATTGTGATAAATGAACCTTCGGTTGTTGCGATGAACACTAAAACTCGTCAAGTTTTAGCGGTTGGCGAAGACGCAAAAGCAATGGTCGGGAGGACTCCGGCCAATATAGTCGCCTCTCGGCCGCTAGTTGATGGCGTTGTCAGTGATTTTGAGATAACCGAATATATGCTTAAATATTTTATTGAAAAGGTTCACAAAGAGACGTTTTCGATTTTGCCTCGCCCAAGGGTTGTGGTTGGAATCCCCTCGGGAGTAACCGAGGTTGAAAAGAGGGCCGTTGAGGATGCGACCTTGAATGCCGGTGCTCGTCAGGCGTTTTTGATTGAAGAGCCAATGGCGGCAGCGATCGGCGCCAGGTTGCCGATCCAGGAGGCAGCTGGATCGATGATTGTTGATATCGGTGGCGGAACAACTGAGGTTGCCGTAATTTCGTTGGGCGGTATTGTTGCCGCAAGATCACTTAGAATAGCTGGTGATGAACTTAACGAGGATATTATTCAATTCGCAAGAGATGAATATAACTTAATGCTTGGTGAAAGAACTGCTGAGGATATTAAAATTAAGGTGGGTTCTGCCTATCAGGTAGATAAAAAGCTAATAGCCGTAATGCGTGGACGGGATTTAGTTACGGGTTTGCCAAAGTCGGTTACTGTTGATTCCGACCAGGTAAGAGGAGCTTTGGCTAAATCTGTAGCTTCGATTGTTGATGCTATTAAGATGACAGTCGAGGAAACTCCACCGGAACTTGTTGCTGACATTATGGAAAAGGGGATAGTTCTTGCCGGTGGTGGAGCTCTTTTGCGCGGTCTTGATCGCCTCGTCTCTTTAAGTACCAAGATGCCGGTTTATATTGCCGACGATCCCTTGACCTGTGTTGTTAGAGGTGCCGGATTAGTTTTGGAAGACATTGATAAATTAAAAGGTGTTTTGGCAACAACTCAGCACGAAAAATCACCCAAAATATAAAAAGATTTAAACTATTTATGTTTTTCCTAATTTCCGTTCTCTATCTTTTGGTTTCTTTTTTGATTTTTTCGATTTTCGGCTTCTGCCACATAATCTCAATCAAAGAATAAAATAATTAATTTGAAAATAAAAAAGGATACTGAGAGTTGATCAATATCCAAATAAAAAATAGACAATGAAAACTAAAAAATATGCAAATTTATTTAAAATACCACTTAAGTGTTTCGCGGGCTACCGGAACGGCATACTCCGACCCTTCTCCAGCGCCCTCAACCAAAACTACCAAGGCGATTGTTGGTTTTTCGTAAGGCGCAAAGGCAGTAAACCAGGCGTGTTTTCTTGAGTTTTGAGGACCAAATTGTGCTGTACCGGTTTTGCCGGCTACGGCGACGGGTAGGTTTGCAAGTGATCGTGCTGAACCCGCAACTACTGTTTGTCTCATTCCTTTTCTGGTAATACTAATGGCCTCTTTTTTTAGAAAATCCTTTTTTATAATCTCCTTTTCTATCTCTGACTTTACTTTACCGTTTGTGTCCAAAACAGCTTTGGCTAAGTGAAGTTTATACATTGTACCGCCGTTAGCTATTACCGAAAGAGCATTTACAAGTTGGAGCGGTGTAACCAAAACGTCTCCCTGGCCGATAGACATATTGTAGGTGTCGCCTAAATACCAAGGTTCGTTTTTAAAACTCTCTTTCCATTCGGGGTCTGGAAGATGGCCGCTTGCGACTCCATCAATATCTATTTCAATACTTTTTCCGAAACCAAATTTTTCAAGATATTTTTTCATAATTTCAGGCCCAAGACCGGTGATTTTTTCATATCCACCGCCTATTGCATAAAAAAAGGTATTTACCGATTCAGCGATTGCCTTAACAACGTTTGTTGTTCCGTGTCCGCCCTTTTTCCAGTCAGGAAATTCCCATTGGCCAATTTTAATACCACCAGTTGAGTTAACAGTTGTTTTCTCCGTGATAGTGTCCTTATCAAGAGCAGCAGCAGCAAGAAAGGGCTTGATCGTTGAGCCCGAAGGATATTCTCCTGTAACAACTCTGTTTACTAGCGGAAAATTTTTATTATCCAAGAGTTTTTGGTAATCTTTTTCGCTAATTCCTTTAGAAAAGAGGTTGTTGTTGTAAGTAGGTAGGCTAACCATCGCCAGTATCTCTCCGTTTTGAGGGTTTACCGCTACAGCTGAGGCCTTTTCGACTTTTGCTTTTTCCATCTGCTTGGTAAGCTCTTCGGTGAGTTTTTTTTGAAGTTTAAAGTCAATGCTTAGCATAAGATTATCGCCCAAAATTGGGCTTTCCTGGCCGTAAATTCTGATAATCTCTCCCCGAGCGTCAACTTCTATTTTTGTTTTGCCGTCAGTGCCTTTAAGGATTGACTCATATTCTTTTTCTAATCCGGACTTTCCGATGTAGTCCGTTAGAAGATAATTTGTATTTGCCAGAAGCTCGGTCTCTGATATTCTGCCAACGTAACCAAGCGTGTGAGCCAAAAGACCGTTATCCAGGTATTCTCTAATGGGGTTAATATCGACATAAAAACCACGAAGTTCGGCTTGTCTGGACTCAAAGAGAAGGGCCGTATCTCTACTGACTGTCTTTGCAACCAATATTGGCTGGGCATAAAAATCACTCTTTGATTCAACTATTTTTTTTATCTTATCGGCTTTAACGTTTATTGTTTCCGAGAGCCGAGAATAGATCTTTCCTCTCTCTTCTTTATCTCGCGGCAAATCGTTTGGTATTACGGTAACCTCGTAGTTTGGTACATTTTTTACCAGGGGTATTTTGTTACGATCATAAAAAAGACCTCTCGGAGCTCTGATTGTTTGAACGCGAAAGCGGTTCTCTTGGGCCATTCTTAATGAGTCCTGTCCGTTTATTACTTGAAGCCAAAAGGAGCGCCCGAACATTATCAAAAAAAGCAACGCAATGATACTCATAAAAACGTTAAAACGCTTCTCTGGTTTTTCATCTTCAATGTTGGGGGCCTCTTTGTCCGCAGAGAGTATTCCAAATAGCCAGCGCTCATTTTTTGAGTGTTTTAGTGTTGGGATCTGGGTGAAACGGCTATTTACCCCTGTTAAAGATTTAAAGACATTTTTTTTCTTCATTGTCTTTTTAAATAATTTTCCAGTTGTTTTAGCTTATCAAAATAATAGTTATTTATAGGATAAAAGACAGTTGCAAAGGCAGTATTTATTAGTAAAAAGTAGACCATTGGTAGAATATATAAACTTAAATCGATAGATCCTTTGTCAAAATAAAGTAATGCTACCTTTCCAATATAATGAAGAGCGAGAAGGGATAAGATAATAACAAGATATCTAAAAAGCGAAATCTCCCTCATCCCTTCTTGGTATAGCAGGCGAATCACGATAGCGGCTATTAAAAAATATAGGGTGTAAAACCCAAAGCCGAATGACGAAAAAATATCAAAAATAATACCGGAGATAGCTGCTATCAGAATTGGTTCGAATCCTTTTCGGAAATATGTTAAAAGCACAATAAAGTAAAGCAAAATAAAGGGTGTGACGTTAAGAATTTTAATATAAGGCAAAAACCCAAAAGTTAGGGCTGAATAAAAATACACTATTAGTAAGTTTAATAAAAAAATCATTTATCTGTTATTATTAAAACTCTTAAAATGTTTGTTATCTTGGCCTCGGGCTGTATCAGGGCGTTTGTGAAAAGCGAATTCTCCTGGCCTTCTATTTTTTTTACAGATCCAACAATAACGCCTCTTGGAATTTCGCCGCCAAGTCCAGATGTAATAACTGTATCTCCGACTTGGATATTGTCTCCTTGGGGTATTTTTTCCATCATCAAACCGGTTCCGATTAGGCCCTTTACTATCCCGCTAGTTGAGGTGCCCTGAATTTCCACCGGAATAATCGAGGACGGGTCGGTAATTAACATTATCTTGGATTTTGTTTTTTCAACTTCTTGAATTTTCCCAACCAAAAAGCCTTCACTGATTGCGGCCATTCCTTCTTTAATACCGTTGTTGCTGCCCTTGTTTACTGTGATATAGCCCCTAATATTTGATGGATCGTAGGCAATCACGCTAGCTGGCTCATAGCTAAAGCCAGTTTTTTTTAAAAACCCAAGATCTTTTCTTAATGAATCGTTTTCTTTTTGAACTTCTTTTAATCTGGCGCTTTCGGCCTCGAGTCGGTTTAGGCGCTCCGAAAGGTCGGCATTTTCTCTTTGAAGTTTGCCGATATTAAAGATGTTTGAAAAAAATCTAGTTGTTTTAACGCTTGAATTCGAAAAAAAGGTTGTAACTGGCGAAAAAATTGCTCCGGCGACATCACCAGTACCCCTAAGTAACCCCTTAGAGTTTAAGAAAATGAGAATAAAGCTAAAAATTACAACAACCAAAAACAAAGAGAGTTTCTTTTTCATCTTTAATATCCTAGCATTAATTCGGGATAATTTAAAGTAACCTTTTTAATTTTTAAAACTTGGCTATAATAGGTTGTATGAGTAAAAAATTAAGGCCGGAGATTGATGAATATTTTTTGAAGTTAGCCAAGGTTGTTGGCGAAAGATCTACCTGTGTTAGGAGAAAGATTGGGGCGTTAGCGGTTAAGGATAAGCATATTATTTCAACCGGATATAATGGTGCACCGGCTGGAATTCCCGATTGCTTGGAGCTTGGCTGTCTTCGAGACCAACAGAATATTAAATCTGGCTCACCACACGATATTTGTCGTAGCGTTCATGCCGAACAGAACGTTATTATTCAAGCCGCGGTTCACGGCGCCAATATTAAGGGAGCAACAATTTATTGTACAACCGCTCCCTGTGCTCAATGCGCTAGGATGTTAGTTAATGCCAAAATAAAACGCTATGTTTGTTATATAGATTATCCCAATAAAGAAGCGCGCTACCTTTTTAAGCTGGCCGGAATCAAGTTTGAAGTTCACGAGGAGCCGTCTTTTAGCGAAGAGCTGATCGGAGAGCAGGTTCTTGCTGTCTCTGAAAAAACATTTAAAGAGGCGGGGGGATTTATTGGTTTTAAGAAAGCGGATAAAGATTTTTACAAAAAAATTCTAGGCAGCATCAGGTATATCGATCGTGATGATGCAGAGAGAGACCAATCCTGGAAACAGATTATTCCCTATGTGGTGATTCGTTTTGAGGATAGCTTTTTGGTAATGCAGCGATTGCCGAGAAGCGGGGAAAAGCGACTTCATAACGCCTATACTTTTGGCGTTGGCGGTCACATTAATCCTGGCGATTCGGCCTCCGATATCGAGGGGGAGGATATTATTGAAAGGGGTATGTATCGGGAGCTGAATGAGGAGGTTTGGATTGATGATCTTAAGAACATAAAACACGTTGGTTATATATACGACGATAGCCAAGAGGTTTCTAGGCATCATTTAGGGTTTGTTTATTCAGCTGAATCTGGCAGCGAAGAGGTAAAAGCGTTGGAGCCCGAAAAGTTAAAACCATTTTTTGTTGATAAAAAAAATTTGCCAAAATATATCGATGGAAAAGAAAATTGGGCCGAGATAGTTTATAAAGAATATATTTCAAAACAAAAATAGCTGTATACTTGTTTCTTCTCTTTTGAAAGAATAATATAAACATCAATGAATTGGGCAGAAGGGCTTATTTTTGGCTTCTCTGCTTTTCGCGAACCTTTAAATAGAAAGGAGAATCTAATGAAGGGTCTTCTGATCACTCATGAAGGTGTTGAGGGTAGTGGTAAGTCGACTCAGCACAAGATGAACGTGGTCGATCTTTTGGACGCGGGCGTTGATGTTCTTTTTCCGCCTCCTCGCGAACCTGGAGGAACTGAGGTTGGCGAAAGGATTCGAGATGTTCTCTTGAGTTCTTCGAGCGGTTCGATTGGTGACGTTACAGAGCTGCTTCTTTTTGAGGCGGCTCGCTCTCAACTGATCGAAGATGTAATTGCTCCAGCTCTAAATTCAGGCAAGACGGTTGTTCTTGATCGTTTTTTTGACTCGACAACCGCTTACCAGGGTTTCGGTCGAGGTATTGATCTGACCAAGGTCTCTTGGTTAAACGCTTTCGCTTCCAGGGGAATTGTGCCCAACCTAACGTTTGTTTACGACATTGATGTAGAGGAAGGCCTTTTAAGGGCCACTCGGGAAACAGCCGATCGTCTTGAGGCCGAAGACCTGGCTTTTCACAATCTGGTTAGAAGGGGCTACCTGACTTTGGCTCGAATGTCTCCCGAAAGAGTTATCGTTATTGACGCATCGCGAAGCATAGAGGAGATCAATCGAGACGTTCGAAGAATAACGCTTGAATTGATTGAGAGGAGTTACAATAATGTCCGGTAAGACGACTGACCAGGACTATGATAGAACTCTTGGAGATATGAGGGTTTCGCTCGTTTATCACACCCCGGATCCTGAAAAGGCCGCGGCGATAGCCGCCAGGATCTGCTATTCCCCGATTGGGGTGGCCGAACTGACGGAGCAGATTTCCGATGAACAAGTGAGGTCCGTTTTAAAGACAATTCTTACCTCTGGACATCTTTCTGCTCTTGAGCATGCCAGCTATACCTTTGCGATTGATGGTGTTAGTCGGGCGATGACTCATCAATTGGTAAGACATCGTTTGGCGAGCTACAATCAGCAATCGCAGCGCTATGTCTCGTACAGCGAAGAACCGAATTTCATCATTCCTCCCTCAATTGCAAGCCAAGGGGACGCTGCAGTTGAGCGCTTTCTGGCTAGTTGTCGCCGGTCATTTGGGGAATATCGCGGCCTGGTTGAGTCCGGGATTCAGGCGGAAGATGCCCGCTATCTTTTGCCCAATGCTACAGAGACAAAGATAGTGGTCACGATGAATATTCGCGAACTTCTTCATTTCTTCGAACTTCGTTGCTGTCGTCGGGCTCAGTGGGAGATAAGAGGACTGGCTGATTGGATGTTGGAGCTTGCCAGACCAACAGCTCCTGCCATCTTTTCCGCCGCCGGTCCTTCTTGCCTAAAGGGTCCTTGCCCAGAGGGCAAGATGTCTTGCGGTAAACCGTTTCCTAGAGTCGCTCCTGAATGATACTTTCTTGACCCGTGGCCCCCAATCCTTTTAAGAAGGTGCGGGGGCTTTAATTTTAAACAATTAAGTTGACTTATTTTAAATATTTGTTATAATTTTTTTCACTTGCAGTCCAGTGGATGTAATAAGGTACCTAAAATCGGGGTGTAGCTCAGTCGGAAGGAGTTTGGCGACAGGTCACTCCTATCGTTTGGCAGAGCGGCTCGTCTGATCGGCGAGAAGGCCGTGGGTTCAAATCCCACCACCCCAACCAGTAAAAATCGGATGGTAATATCTCGCTGAAGGTCGAAGTTGAGACCGGTAAGATCGAGGTATTACGTTGAGGCCCTGCCTCCATCCGATTTCCATATTCCAGAAGGTCGTACCCCCTTCCTTCTGGTTGGCCGGGTCTAGCAAAGAAATCTTGCGAAACCCCGCCCCTTGTGTGTCGGCTAGCTCTGTCTCTCCTCGGAAAGCCATGCCCCTGGTGACTGGAAGTCCGTCTACGTTGCCGGCACACACTGAGTATCAGCTTGGTGCCCGCCTAGCACCAAGAGAGTCCGTATGACGATGGGCCGCCATCGCCATACACCCTCCGGGAGGGGAGTCCCTGGGCCGAAGCCCAGGGACTCCCCAACTCAAATCGTCTCTCGGCGAAGCCGATTGACTGCCCATGGTTAATAGCGAGAGCGTCGCGAAAACCCTCTGGGCAACCGAACCTTTTGCCCCCGTCTTGTTGGCGGGGGCTTTGACTTTTTGTTTTATTTCTGAGAAAATTTATTTATAAAAAAGGGGGATTGATCAAAAATTTCAGTCGAAAAAAAATAGCCAAAAATAGCTCAAAAAGAAAAAGAAGCTTGATTGATCTTTTTCATCTTTTCCGTTTTTATACGACTTTTAATTTTCATCACAAGGCAACAAGAATAAAATGGTACAAAAAATGGCACGAATCAAAACATTCCAGATTTGTTCACTTTTTTATTTTTTGTTTATATCTTTCCTCTTTAGTTTTTGGGGCATTTATGTTGCCTCAAGAAATCCGGGCATCTTTGGTTGAGAGATCAATTATAAAAACGACTCAAGAAGAATTTAAAGAGGGATTTTTGACTGGGTCAACTTTCCTTGATAAATCTTTAGATGGCGAGATCAAGCTCGGATTGACAAAAAAAGTAATAGTGGGCAATCCTAGCTCGAGCACTCTTCTTAACTCTTATGCCAACATAAAAAGCGTTGTAAGAGATACTTTCGGTAGCATCCACATCGTTTGGAATGAGTCGACAGTTCCTTATAAAACATATTACTCATCCTCTAGTGATAATGGATCAACGTGGAGTTCTCCGACAGAGATTTTTACGGACGCAAGCTATAATCTTCGAACTCCTTGGATCAAAATAGATGGTAATAATAGGATACATGTTATGGCATATAGAACGGTCCCTGATAACGGAACGATATGGCATAGATATAAAGATCCTGGTGGCTCATGGAGTAGTATTATAACAATCGGTGGTAATCATGCTGGATCTGACGAGGTTTATTTTATGGCAAATCCGACTATTTTTGCAGACAATACTTTGCAGCTCGTTTTTTCTAGATTACATCTTAGGGGTACTGGAATAAAAAGCTGGAACGGATCTTCTTGGAGTGCAACAACCGCGGTTGAGTCCGGGACGGGAGATCATGGATACCAGAACACTTTAAGTATCGGGACTAATCTTTATTATTTTTATAGGAGCGCCAACAGTCCTTATCCCCTGATGTTTTCAAGGAGGGTATCCGGTGTTTGGAGCCCCTCTGTCCAAATAAATACTAATCATGAAGGAATGTATCACAGTGAGGTTATCGATCATGAAAATAATATCTGGACTTTTTATTCTGATTACTCGGTCACGCCAACTAGAATTTCTTATAGAAAATATAATACAGCAACAAATACATGGAATTCTATAGTGACTTTAGATAGTGATTCTAGCTACGCAGTTCAATTGCCCTCAGCAACAGTTGATTCTTCCGGGAATATTTATGTTTTTTATACTGTTTTGAATGCTCAAGGATCAGATATTTTCTATAAAATATATAATCCATTAACTGCCACTTGGTCTAGTAGAAATCAGCTTACTACGATAGAGAGTGATGGATCTTGTTTTTGGCCGAAGGTTAGATATCAAGAAAATCATCACACATCACCCGATGTTATTGAGTTGACTTATCGACAAAATAACCTGGGGGAAACAAACTATAATCTTTACTATGCTCAGATCGGTGGTGGCTCTGGGCCTGGCCAATATTTCTCTCCAGATTCTGGAGAAAATGTTTTAGATACTATTTGGAACGGCGGTTGGTCTGATCGGGCGTTTGAATCAAATATTAATATTAAAGAAAATACCAGCGTTGAGTATCAAATTAGATCTGGCCTAGGCGAAAGTAATGAAAATATAGAATGGGGTAATTGGCAGCTTCTTGGTGGGGTCGATGACAGTGATGGGATTGGGGATAAGCTATTTGTTGTAAACTCTCAAGACATGCCAAGCACATTTGATCTACCGATCGGGACTCATAGATATGTTCAAATTAAAGCCATTCTTGTTTCTGAGGACGGACAGAATTCCCCAACAATTTATGACTATAAGCTAAATTATCTGGCTGATATCAGTCCGCCCTCTTGGGATTATCCAAATGATAACTTTGTTTTTTCGGATGAAGCTAGAAGTAAAGAAATTTTAAATTATAGTTGGAATAATTATTCTGATATTTTTGTTGATTGGTCGGGAGCAGCGGATGGGGATAATGAGTCGGGCATATCTAATTATTATGTTTATTTTGGAACCGATAATACAGCGGATCCTAGAACTGCTGGTATAAACATGGGGACTGAAACTAGTGGCATGATATCGCCCGCTTCAGAGCCAGTTCCCGGGAATGTATACTATTTAAGGATTAGTATTAAAGATTATGCGGGAAATATTCTAGATATACCCAGTGGTCAGTCGTTGTTTACCTATAAATTTGACAATACTGTGCCCACCTCTCCAACGGCCGCTAATAAATCGCCAGTTGGTTACACCTCTGTAAACTCATATTCGTTTGATTGGACTGGTCACGAAGGATCCGATGATTTTTCAAATATCTCCCATTATCAATATAAAACCGGAGGAAGTGGAGCCGAGTGGCAAAGCGTTGTGGGAACTTCGTTTAGCAATATTTCATTAGAACCAATAGTAAATGGTCAGAATATAATTTACATAAGGGCCATTGATGGAGCCGGCAATTATTCAGAAAATCAAAGTGATTGGTATAGGGATTATTTTTACTATTCTGCCAATGCTCCTAGTGAGCCACAAAACTTAATGGCAAATCCAAACTCAAACACTCAGAACTCGTTTACTTTTAACTGGAAAAAGCCAGAAATTTATAATGAGGGTATCAAGGGATATCGTTATTCTGTAAACGTACCCCCGTCTGAATCAAACAGCGTTTATATCTCTTCAGCCGGTGAAAACGTCTCTGTTGGGCCAATCTCTGCTGCCACCAAGCAAGGGATAAACACCTTTTATGTTGTTGCCATAGATACAATTGATAATGTAAATTACAATAATTACGCTTCGGTTCAGTTTGAGGCCAATACGGCTGCTCCTGGATACCCTCTCTCTCCTCAGGCCATTGATTCTTCAAATAGGATTAGTGAGGACTGGTCGATTACGATTAAGTGGTTAGCACCCTCATTCGGGTCGGTTCATCGTTATTATATCTATCGCTCGGAAGATTCTGAGGTCTGGGCAAAGATAGCTGAAAATTCAGCAACCTCCGTTGGTTACATTGACACGAATTTGCTTAGAGACAGGATTTATTATTATCGAGTAACGGCGGTTGATAATGCCGGTGCTGAATCGGCTCCGTCAAGTATTGTTTCAAAGGCACCGACCGGAAAATATACTACCCCACCGGAGATTGTTTCTGGACCCGAGGTTTCAGCTACAGCCGTTGGAGCTGTTGTTACCTGGGTAACCGATCGGGCCGCCTCTTCGTTCGTAGAATATTCAGCCGATACTTCTTATAACTTTTCTAACGGCTCTTTAACGCCAAAAACGAATCATCGCGTCGAGCTTTCTGGTCTTAACCCTTCAACTGGTTATAATTTTAGGGTGCAATCACTTGACGAAAATCGTGATTACGACGCTTCTAGTGCCTATTCGGGTAATCTTACCTTTGTAACAAGTGCGGCTCCCGGAATCTCTGAGGTAAAGGTTTCTGAGATATCTCTAAATAGTGCCATTATTACCTGGAAAACTACCTCTAGCGCAACATCAAAAATTAGATATGGAACAACCACGTCTTACGGAAAAGAGATAGAGGACAGGTCCGGCTCGGCTGTTACGACTCACACCATCAAAATCCCTGGTCTGAATCACTCCACGGTCTATAATTTTAAAATCACCGGTATTGATAT
>DLNA01000022.1:0-665 GCA_002476865.1 Patescibacteria group bacterium UBA7522
TATGATTATGCAAAGAAAAACGACAAACTCGAAATGGTCGGTGGTGCGCTAGACGGAAAGTCAATCTCTATGGATGAGTTGAAAGCGCTTGCCACAATGCCTTCAAGGGAAGAGCTTTATGCAAAGATTGTTGGTTCTCTGGCTTCACCTCTAAGAGGGGTGGTTGGAGTTTTGCAAGGTAATTTAAGAGGACTAGTTTCTGTTCTTAGTCAAGTTGCAGAGCAAAAGAAGTAATTTATTAAAAAATAAACCCATGCTACGCTCTTTGAGCCACGCAGGGTAAAGGAGAAAAAAATGACAGACGATGTAAAAAAAGATGATGTAAAAGTTGAGAAAGAATCACAAGATGTTAAAGAGAGCGCTATTGAAGAAAAAGCCGCTCCAAGTGGAAAGTTCGCAGATCTTATTAAAAAGATCGAAGAACTCTCGGCTCTAGAACTCTCTGAGTTGGTAAAAGAGCTAGAGGATCGTTTTGGTGTCTCTGCTGCTGCCCCCGTAGCAATGGCTGCCGCTCCAGCTGCCGCCGGCGAAGGCGCTGCCGCCGAAGAAAAATCAAGCTATAACGTTGTTTTAACTAATGGTGGTGGAAATAAAATCGCAGCCATTAAGGCGGTTCGAGAGGTTTTACCGGAGCTTGGTCTAAAAGAAGCCAAGGATTTGGTTGA
>DLNA01000022.1:788-1188 GCA_002476865.1 Patescibacteria group bacterium UBA7522
AAAGAAGCCAAGGATTTGGTTGAAGGTGCTCCAAAGCCAGTAAAAGAGAACGTTGCTAAAGAAGAAGCCGAAGCAATGAAGGCAAAGCTTGAAGAAGCCGGAGCAACCGTCGAGTTACAATAATCAGTTGCCAGTAAATAGTTATCTGTTGTTAGAAAACAGGGCAAAAAGGACCCCAAAACGGGTCTTTTTTGTGTTAAAATGAGCCGATGGAAAGATTATCTTTTAAAGTTGAAAATCAAGACGGAGCTGCCAGAGTCGGCAAAATCAGATTGCGAAACGGTAATGTCGAAACACCGGTCTTTATGCCGGTTGGAACTCAAGGGTCCGTTAAAACGATGAGCCCCAAAGAGCTAGAGTCAATTGGGGCCGAAATTATTCTTGGCAATACTTATCATCT
>DLNA01000022.1:1346-1642 GCA_002476865.1 Patescibacteria group bacterium UBA7522
AATACTTATCATCTTTATCTAAGGCCGGGGGACAGAGTAATTAAAAAATTAGGCGGACTTCACAAATTCGCAAACTGGAGAAGGCCAATTCTTACCGATTCCGGTGGTTTTCAGGTTTTTTCTTTAGGTCTTGCTAATAAAAATAAAAAAGGTCTTGTTAAGATCCTTGATAATGGAGTCGAATTTCAATCTCATCTGGATGGCTCAAAGCATCTTTTTACGCCTCAAAAAGTATTAGATATTCAAAATAATTTAGGGAGTGATATTGCGATGGTTTTGGACGAGTGTGCTCCCGG
>DLNA01000022.1:1787-2393 GCA_002476865.1 Patescibacteria group bacterium UBA7522
AATTCTTCTAAGGGTTATGCCAAAGAAGCGATGGAGAGAACTCATCGCTGGGCGAAAGAGGCAAAACTTTATGCTGATAAAAAAAAATTGCAGTCGGCTATTTTTGGAATTGTTCAGGGTGTTACTTATGACGATTTGAGAATCGAATCGGCCAAATACATAAATTCCTTAAATTTTGACGGAAATGCAATTGGCGGTTTAGCGGTTGGCGAGTCAAAAGAAAAAACTTATCACGCCCTGGACGTGGTCCTCCCTTATCTTTCAGAAAATAAGCCCCGCTACCTAATGGGAGTTGGTGAACCCGAAGACATTTTAGAAGCAGTTGAGAGGGGTGTAGATATGTTTGATTGTGTTGCTCCGACCAGAATTGCTCGAAACGGCACGGTAATTACAAAAAGCGGGAAGATAAATCTAAGTAATGCAAAGTTTAAATTAGACAAATCTCCGATTGAAAAAGGATGCGATTGTTATGCTTGCCAAAACTTTTCTAGGGCTTATATTCGTCACCTTTTGGTTTCGAGCGAAATTTTGGGTATAAGATTAACAACAATTCATAATTTAAGATTTATGTTAAGCTTTATGGCAGAAATAAGGAATTCAATTAAA
>DLNA01000022.1:2459-4487 GCA_002476865.1 Patescibacteria group bacterium UBA7522
AAAAAATCAAAGTTTTAAAAAATTTAAAAAATCTTTTTTAAAAAAATATCTCAAATAATTAAAAAATAATTTTGACACTCATTTTTTAAAAGATTAAAATATAAAAAACAAAAACAAAAAGAGAGGGTACGCTTCAGCGTTTTTATGGACGAAAACAAAAATACAAAAAACGACTTAATTTTAGAAGATTTAAAGAAAAAGATATTTGATCTAGAGGCCGAACTTAAAAGGGCCAGAAAGATTTTATTTGAAATATCTGGCGAGAAAGTTCAACAAACTGTCAAAACTGTTCAATCGGGAATTGACGGGGTAGTTGTTGAGGGCGTTTTTGATGGCGAAAATATGATAGATTCTGGTGGAAAAGTTTATCCAGTTCCGGCGAATTATGCCTCTAAGTCAAAGCTGGTCGAGGGAGATGGTTTAAAGCTGACAATAGCTAACGACGGCAGTTTTGTTTTTAAGCAGATAAGACCAATCGAGCGTCGCAAGGTTGTTGGTGAGCTTCTTTTTGAGAATAACGCCTACTTTGTTGAATCCGAAGGTAGAAAATATAATGTTTTGTATGCTTCGGTTACTTATTATAAAGGCCAAAACGGTGATAAGGTCACGATTATAATTCCCCAAAGCGGGTCTTCTAACTGGGCTACTCTAGAGAACATTATTCAAAAAGAAGATGAGACAGCTGCTTTTTTTGAGGAAAAAGAATCGGCTCCTCAAAGCATCTCGATAACTGACGAGATTGAAGGAATAGAGATTAAAAAAGCCGAAAATAAACCAGAAAATCTTAAAAGCAATTTTTCTGATTTCGGTGCTGTTAATAATACTATTGTTGGTAGCGTTGGTGGTGCTCCTGATTCTAGCGTCGCGAGTTCATTTGAAGATAAAATTAAGGTAGACGATATTGAAATTTCGAGCCCCATTAAAGATAAAGCCCCCAATGCTGTTGATCCGGGTAAATTTGTTAACGCTCCATCTGTAAAAAAATACTCCGAAATTGGTACTCAAAATCAACCTCAGGTTTCATCCCAGCCGATTTCGGAGATGGAGATTTAACTATCTGATTTTTTTATAAACCATAAACATTAAAAACTCTTGAGCTATTTTTTTTACGTTCTATAATATAAAAGATATAAGGGGGTAGAAAATAAAAGGATTTAAAATAAAAACCTTTGTAAAAATCCTAAAGATTTTGGGTAAATCTTTTTTTAGTGTTATTTGCGGTTTTTTAAAAAAAGTTATAAGTAAACAAAACCTTTTATTCTTTAGAAAAATAAGAGCCAATACCACTCTTTTAATCCACGGCAAAATATCGCAAAAAAAACACTTTGATTGGTATAAAAATTGGCACCAAAAAAGTTTTTATAAATTGGTCCATTTTTCTATTTTTATTATTTATCTTCTCTCCATCGTCTCTGTGATATTCCCAATCAAAAATGCAGAGGCCTCGTTAGTAACCAAAACCATTACAAAAGATTCATTGGCGGATTTTGCTGAAGGTTCACTAGACGATCTTTTAAACGAAAACGGTAATCTTTCGATGCATCTTGGTAAAAAAATTGATACAGGTGCATCCTCGTCTGAATCTGATCTGAACTCTTACTCTGGCCGCACCATTACCAGAACATCAAATGGTCAGATTCATATCGCTTGGGTTAAAAAAGAAGTCAGCCCTAATAATATTTACTATTCGGCCTCAATGGACGAGGGCTCTTCTTGGGAAATCCCGATAAGCATCGCAGATAATCACAACGTTTTGGGTGTTAATTCTAAAGTTGATGGTAACGATAACGTTCACCTTTTTTGGGCTTTTTCTAAAACATCTAAAAACGAAATTAGGCATCGAGTTAGGGGCACTGATGGCCATTGGGGTAGTGTTAACATTGTTCCTACCAATGAACTAGAGGGAGCAGTAGCCGACTGGCAAGCAATTCCCCAGGGTGATCATTATGGAAATTATTACGATACCGTCTCTGGTCAGTTGGCAACAGTAACTAGGAGCACCCCGAAAACAATTTATGATCCAACCAC
>DLNA01000030.1:0-1150 GCA_002476865.1 Patescibacteria group bacterium UBA7522
AATTTTGTAATTCCTGCCCAGGGGTCTTTTGGATCATCATTTAGGGCGACCCCCCAAAAATCATAATACTTAAAACCCCTTTCCTTAGCATACTTAATCGCTGCCCATTGACAAAGATAGGTTGCCATTAGATTACGCTTGGTATCGTTAAATCCGCCGTGCAGGTAGGTTGCCACATCTCCAAAAAAAGTTACTATTATCGCTGCCAAAAAATCGCCCTCATGCTCCGCAACAAAAATATGGGCAAGATCATTTTTGGCTAAATCTTTAATCATCTTCGTATAATAAGTTTTTTCATGAGGAAAATAACCCTTATCTCTTTCGGCGGTTTTTAAAAGAAGGTCGTAAAGAATATCCTCATTATCAAGCATCTTTACCTCAACACCCCTTTTTTCAGCCAAGCGAATATTATAGCGTGTCTTTGGTTTCATCTGGGCCAAAATATCTTTTTCCGACGCGGAGATATCAAGGACCCTGGTTGCCTCGGGCGACTTCTGGCCACAAAGGAGTGATCTTTTGGTAACTTTTTTGAGACCATGTTTTTTTATATCTTTATCGGTAATCTCCTCCGGCTCAATCCTAATAAATAAACAGTTTTTTGACAAATTAGTAGCTAGCGACCGAAGATTAGTAGTTGATTTGGGGGCTTTTTGAACCCAAACAAATTCCTTACCAAAAGGAAGGTCAAAAATAATTCCGGAAAAATCCTTAAAATAAACCGCTTTTCTCCCGTATTCTTCTTGAAATGCCAGCCAATTTAACGACTGAAAAATATTATTTTCTTTTTGATAAAAAACTTCTTTCATTTTCCATATTTTAGCACAACGACTATCTACTGAACATCCGATTTGATATACTTATAATCTAATAGTTTATACAAAGGAATGGTAATGAATATTTTAGCAATCGAGAGTTCGTGCGACGAAACAGCTGCCGCTATAATCTCCGATCAAGACGGCTATCCGAAAATTTTATCAAATATCGTCGCCTCACAAATAGACCTTCACACTAAGTACGGTGGAGTCGTCCCAGAAGTAGCGGCCAGAGCCCATATTGAATCGATCATTCCAACCATCAAAGAATCCCTAAAAGAGGCAAAGGCAAAGCTCTCTAATATAGATGCGGTCGCAGTTACAGAAGGCCCCGGCCT
>DLNA01000030.1:1375-19502 GCA_002476865.1 Patescibacteria group bacterium UBA7522
TAGAAGGTCATATTTATGCCGCTTTTGCCGAAGAAGAAAGATCAAAAGATAGCAAAATAAAATTTCCAATTTTAACTTTACTGGTTAGCGGCGGAAATACACTCCTGATTCTAATGGATGATCATTTAAAATATAGGGTTATCGGCCAAACACTAGACGATGCAGCCGGCGAAGCATTTGATAAGGGTGCAAAAATTTTAGGGCTAGGATATCCCGGGGGACCAATAATCTCTAAAAGAGCCGAGAGAGGTAATCCCAAAAAGTACTCTTTGCCGATTGTCGACTTAACCCCTCCACCCGAAAGAGATGAAAACGGTTATCTAAAAAAAGCAACGCCATCACTTGATTTCTCTTTTTCCGGACTTAAAACGGCGCTCTTAAATTTTGCTAAAAAAGAAGAGAGATTAACGCCAACAAAGATAAATGATCTGGCCGCATCGTTCCAAAACGCAATTGTTGAAACTCTCGTCCAAAATTCTTTAAGAGCGATTGAGCAATATCAACCAAGGACATTTGTTCTGGGTGGTGGAGTCGCCGCCAATAAAGCCCTCCGCGAAGCCCTCTCTCAAAAAATTACTGACCATTTTCCGGGAATATCTTTTATTACTCCAAATATTAATCTTTGTGGCGATAACGCAGCCATGATTGGAGTCGCTGCTTATTTTCATATTAAAAAGAAGAGCCAAAAAAAGAGGAGTGTGGTGGCCATTCCAAATCTTAAGATTGAGGAGAGCGTCTAAATATTTTACCGGCCTCTTCTAGCTTAAAAATAAAAGTTGAGGCAAAATAAAAAAGTGCACCCAAAGCGATTGCTCCAAATGTCTGAGTCATTAATCCAATAACAGTTTTTGTTTCTACGAAATTATCAAAAAAATACAAAGAATAGTGAACCAAAACTCCCATTATAATAGACAAGAGACCTATTTTAATAAATGCCGAAAAGAGCTTATTGTCGCGATCGATTTTGCCAACTTTCCCCTGAAGAAGCCAATAAAGCAAAAAGATATTAACAAATCCGGCTATTGAAAATGCCAAAGCCACCCCAGCTACCCTGAGTTCAAGATAACCGATAAAAGGCAGAGTAACGGCAAAAAGTATATTCACAAACATTGTAACTATACTAACCACAAAAGGAGTTTTTGTGTCTCTGATTGCATAAAATCCTCTTAAAAAAAGAGGTATTAGGGCCTGAGCAGCTATTCCCAAAGCAAAGAACCCTAGCGCCTTAGTTGTCCAGTATGTTTCATCCCAACCAAAGTGGCCAATACCATAAATCAAACGAACAATTTGAGCCCTTAGAACCAAAATGCCAACCGATGCCGGCACTATATAATATAAAATTTTTCGAGCCGATTCGGACAATGTCTTTTTAAAATCATCATTAAGGCCCTTACTCTTTTGCTCTGAGAGCAAGGGGAAAACAGCCGTTGCTATTGCGATCCCAAAAATAACAGTCGGCACCGTTTGAATATTGTTTGCGAAAGTCAAAACCGTTATTCCGCCAACAAAAAAAGAGGCAACCATTGTGTCTATAACAATATTTATTTGTTGCGCCCCCATCGCCATTAACCTGGGAACCGTCAGTTTTATTATTTTAGGGAGTTCGTGTTTTTTTAGATTTAATACCGGCTTCCACCTAAAACCAGTTAGGTAAGTTGGTACTAGCTGAATAAGAGCATGAAAAATTGCTCCCAAAACAACACCGCCCAAAAGACCATAAATAGGAGGGTCAAAAAGTGGAGTCAAATAAACAATTCCAAAAATTATAGAGAGGTTATAAATTACCGGCGCTAGAGCGTACGCTAAGAATCTTTTATGAGAGTTGAGAATGCCCCCGAAAACAGCCGAGATAGCAAAAAAGATAGGCGAAAGAAGCATCACTCTAACAGACCAAACGGCAACCTTGAGCGTATTAACATCTTCGCTTACGCCGCTCTGGAAAAATCCCGGCAGTAAAAGAGGCACTAGCTTCCAGGCCAAAACATAAACCGCCAAACCCAAAACCAAAACCAAAATCAACAGGAAGTTCATAAAATTTGAAGCAACCAGATTACTCTCTTCCTTCTTTTTATCATCAGAGATATAATCAACAAAAATCGGTATAAATGCAGCCGAGACAGCTCCCAAAACTAATAAGTTAAAGATTACGTCCGGTATTTTAAAACTGGCGTAAAAAATATCAGTTAAGTGGCTTGCTCCAAATTGTGCGGCCACTAATCTTTCTCTGATTAAACCAAGAATATTAGAAATAAAATAAGTAACACCAAGAACCAAGGCAGCCGTTGAAACTGTTAATTTTTTTTCAGAAATAAGATAGATAAATTTTTTTGCCCGCTGTCGCAACTAGGCCTTCTTTCCGGCGACTCGCTTCATTAACCCCTCAAATTCTTCGCCCTCAATCGTCTCCTTTTTTAATAACTCCGAAGACAACAAAACAAGCTTATTTTTATTTTTGACAAGTATCTGATTCGCCTTTTTGTAGGCCCCTAGGATTATATGTGCAACCTCTTTATCAATCTCTGCCGCAATCTCTTCCGAATAATTCTTTTCGTGTTCTCCAAGCTCTTTGCCAAGAAAAACAAGCTCATCTCTTTTCCCAAACGTTTGTAGACCTAATTTTTTGCTCATTCCATATCTTGTGACCATGTCTTTGGCGACCTTAGTGGCTCTTTCTAGGTCATTAGATGCGCCTGTCGTAACATCACCAAAGGTTATCTCTTCAGCTACCCTACCACCTAACATCATCGCCAAATCATCTTCCATCTCCGCTTTAGATGTAAGTTTTTTATCCTCTTCGGGTAAGCTCCAAGTTACGCCCAACGCCCGACCACGAGAAATAATCGAAATCTTGTGAATGGGGTCTGTATTGGGCAAAAAATGTCCCACAATAGCATGACCGGCTTCATGATATGCAATTATCTCTTTTTCTTTTTTGGAGATAATTCTTGATTTTTTTTCGGGACCCATCATGACCTTCTCGGTTGCATCATTTATGTCGTTCATTGATATTTTGTTTTTTCCGCTTCTGGCTGCCAGAATTGCCGCTTCATTCATAAGGTTATAAAGATCGGCACCTGAAAATCCAGGGGTTTTTCGAGCAATCACGGAAAGATCAACGGCTTTATCAAGTGGCTTCTTCTTAGAATGTACCTCCAAAATTGCTTCTCTGTCTTTTATATCAGGCAAATCTAAAGTAATGCGCCTATCGAATCGACCGGGCCTAAGAAGAGCCGGGTCAAGTACGTCCGGCCTATTGGTGGCGGCTATTACAATAACATTTGTGCCCTGATCAAAACCATCCATTTCAACTAGAATTTGATTTAAGGTTTGCTCTCTTTCGTCGTGCGAACCGCCCAAGCCCGAACCCCGTTGCCTTCCAACGGCATCAATTTCATCAATAAAAACAATGCATGGTGCATTTTTCTTTGCCCTAGAAAACATATCACGAACTCTTGAGGCACCGACCCCAACAAACATCTCCACAAACTCAGATCCAGAGATAGAGAAAAAGGGCACTCCCGCCTCTCCGGCTACGGCGCGTGCCATCAAGGTCTTACCGGTCCCCGGGGGACCAAAAAGCAAAACGCCTTTGGGTATCTTTGCACCAAGGGCTGTAAATTTTTTTGGATATTTTAAAAACTCAACAATCTCTGTTAATTCCACCTTTTCTTCCTGGGAGCCCGCCACATCTTTAAAGGTAACCTTTTGGTTTGAAGGATCAAAAAGCTTGGCCTTTGATTTCCCAAAAAGATTTGCCTGATTCGATGCCCCCTGGGCCTGTCTTAACATAAACCAGAAGAAACCGATGATTATAATAATCGGCAAAAAATTTAATAGAATCGCCACAAATATTGAATTATCTTCACCCTGCTTAATGTCTAAATCTATGTTTGCCGGATCTGCTCCAAAATCCTTTAATGTCGTCGTGATCTGCTGTCCGGCCGCTATTTGAGAGGTTTTTTCGGCACCATCTTTTAGTTTAACGCTGACCCTTGTTCCTTCAACAACGATCTTCTCTACATTTTCATTCTTTATCTCTTCCGCTACCTGCGAGATTGGAATTTCGTTATCCTTTGGCCTAACATCACCCCAAAAAAGATAAAATGTTAACAAAATTAACAAAAATCCTACACCATAAACCCAATTCTTTGATTTTTCTTTTTTCATTTAACCTCTACTATTAAATTATTTTTTTCTTTTTTGTACTTTTTTGCTGCTAATAATGGCACCCAAACAATCTCTTTTTTATGCACCACAATCGGCCAGAGATCTCTTTTGGCCTTCGGCACTTTTGCATCACTAAAAACATCCTGAATCTTTTTTGTGCCGGCTACGGTCTTTATTTTATCTCCGGCTTGCCATGTTCTTACCCTCAGATTATCAGAAAATTCGAGGGGAAGCAAAACATTGTTTTTTTGAGGTGTGACCGAACCTATTTTACAAACCAAAACATGGCTACCAAATAACTCTGGCGAATTTAGTGTTAATTTTTTTTCAATCAGTCGATTATTCTTTTTATCTTTCCTGAAAACAAGATAATCATACTCTTTTTCAATTAATAATTTCCCTATCTTGGTTTTCTTATTTTCGGACGAATTTAAAATTTTAAAAACCTCCTCTACATTCTTAGAATAAACATTGTGATTTTGACCCAAGTGTTCATGAAGCATCTTTAATATTAGGGCCTTAACAATAAAAATACTTTCTTTTTTAAGAGTTGAGATTTTTAACCTGTTTTTATCTCGAGTGTTCTTTTCAACCCTCAAAAGCGATAAATCTACAAAAGATTTAAGTTCACCCGAAAGCTGAATGGATTTTTTAACGCCCTCTTCAAATTTAGGGTTAATCTTTTTTAGCTCAGGAACAACATTTTTCCTTATCCTGTTTCGGCTATAATTTATATCAGAATTGCTTTCGTCCGTAACAAATCTAATTTTATTTTTCTTGGCATAATTTAAAATCTCGGCTCTCGGAATCGCTAAAAAAGGTCTCAAGATATTACCGTTTAACTCTTCCATTCCCCAAAGATCAAGTGGACCTGATCCTCTTGTTAAATTTAGCAAAACTGTTTCCACCTGGTCGCTCAAGTGATGTGCCGTTAAAATATAATCAGCCGTTTCTTTAGAAGCTAACCAATTAAGATATTCGTATCGTTTTTGGCGAGAAGTCGCCTCGTCTTTTTTGTTTAAGTCCATATCTTTACTATAAAAAATCAATCCATAGTCCCTAGCTAAACCCCGAACAAAGATTGCCTCATTTTCTGATTCTCTTCTGAGCCCATGATTAATATGTGCTACGATTAAGTTATCCCTGGGCAACATTTTTTGCGAAAGATAAAGCAAAACAGCCGAATCAACTCCGCCAGAGACAGCAAGAATAATTCTCTTTTCTCTTAGAGAATATTTTTCAATTATTTTTTCAAACACCTTTTCCATCATTATCTCAATTATAACAAAAGACCCGCTCGGGCCATTTTTTCTTTTGGTAGCAGGGGTGGGGATCGAACCCACGACCTCAGGCTTATGAGTCCTGCGCTCTAACCGACTGAGCTACCCTGCCAAAATTATTCTCGCTTACCTTAATAGATAACTAGCTCTGCCAAAATCATTAGAATAAATATTTTAATCTGGTAGCGGGGGTTGGATTCGAACCAACGACCTTCGGGTTATGAGCCCGACGAGCTACCACTGCTCTACCCCGCGCTATAAATTTAGCTTTGTTATCTTAGCATTATTTTTAAAAAAGTTCAATAAAACTAACTTGGAAAAAAATACGAGAGCCATTTTTGAGGATTGTTCTTTATATCTTTTGTATTTTCGATCACAACCTCTTCAACCTCCGGCTCGGGTGTTATTACAATTACACTCTCTCCTTCTTTTTTAAGATTAAGACGAGCTCTTAACATTTTTTCCTTATAAGAATCTGACTGATAATAGATGATCTTATTTTTTAAATCTTGTACTTCATTCTCAAGAACAGCGATACTGGTGCGAAGCTCTGCCTCTTCTTGATTCAATTCATAATTACGATAAGCCAAACGACCAACCGTAAAAAACATATAAAGTACTGCTGCGAGCCAGACATATCTGACCCACGCATTCCCCCTACGCATAAATTTATTATATCATCTTTTTATTTTTAAGCCATCCGAGGTAGCCAGAAAACTCAAATTTCCATCTACGTCAGTTCTAAAAAGAATCGTATCGTAAAGCATACCAAGAACTTCCCTGTGAGGATGGCCGTAACGATTTTTACCGACACTAATAATCGAAACTGTCGGCTTAAGAACCTCTATTAGTTTCTGACTTGTGCCTGTTTTTGATCCGTGATGAGAAACCTTCAGGATATCCACCGGACCCAATTCATCTAAATTTGTCTCCAAAATACCCCAAGAAACATCACCTGTATAGAAAATATCAATATTATTTATGGTCATCGTGAAAACTAAAGAGGTATCATTTAAATCTTTTAGTTTTCCCCGATCCCTTTCGGACCAAATGAAGTAAATCTCGGCCCCACTTAGATTTAAAAAATCACCCAACTCAACGGTACTAAGAGTTGTCTCTCTTTCGTTAATGAGATCGAGGAAATACTCTATCCCTGAGCCCTTGTTAACAAATTCACCCATAAAAACTCTGCCTATATCATATTTTTCGGCCACATAGATAAGGCCGTTTAAATGATCTGCGTGAGAATGGGACAAAATAACATAATCAATAAAATAATCATCAACCGGCATCTCCCGACCCAGATGCTCTAGGATTGTTTTGTCTGGTCCGCCATCAATCAATATTTGAACATTGCTATTAAGCTCTATCAAACTAGCATCGCCCTGCCCAACGTCAAAAAAATGAACCTCCGGATATTGATTTTGGCGGCTCCTAAGTTCACCTGTGACCGAGTTTAAAGAAAACCATAAAACCAAACCAAAGAAAATCAATAAAACAAAAAAGCCAACAATGTTATTTCTTTCTTTCAATGGCGCCCCTTCGATTTACGATAAAAAGCACTTCAAACAATAAAAGGTAAGTTAAAAAAATAATTAAAGGCGACATCTTATAATCCAGAATGGACCACTCTTTACTAACAACCACACTGGAGACCTTTAAAATATAGTTCAGATAAATAAAACACAATTTAAAAACTAGACCAGATGCGAAAGCCGAAAAAAAAGCTAGAACGATAGCTACAAATCCGATTAGCATAAACATCGGCAAAAAGGGCACTACAAAAAGATTTGAGAAAATCGAAAGAACCGATAATCTGCCAAAATAATAACTAATTAATGGCAGGGTGAGGATCTGAGCCGAAAAGGCCATAATCACAGTTTCGGCAAGTAACCCCTTAGCGCGAAGCATTTTTTGAAGATTAGGAGCAAGGTATATTATGCCGATAACCGCTAAAAAAGAAAGCTGAAAACCAACATCAAAAACAAGTATGTACGGATTTAAAAAGACCATTAAAAATGAGGCCAAAAAAACCGCTACCAAAGTATTCGGTTGCCGCCCTAATTTCCCGGCTAAAAGAATCGTCGTGCCCATAATCGCCGCTCTAACAACTGAAGCCGAAAATCCTGTCATTATAACGAAAAACCACACGATTATAACGGAGAGCCAAAATGAAAAAGAGGCCGAATATCTTTTAATTGTAAGATGTGCTGCTTTTATTAAGATTGTGATGTTATATCCCGAAAGAGCAATAATGTGTATTAACCCCGCATCAGCCAGCACCCTTGATTGACTCTGGGAAAGTTCCGTTCGAGTCCCAAGCAAAATCCCAGCCATTAAGCCTGATTCAGGTTCGTGCAACGAATGGATTATTATTTTTTCTATTTTTTTTCGAAAACGAACCAGTCCCACCCTCACCTTAAGCCAGTAATCCCTTTGTTCAAATAATGGTGTAGTTTCGAAATCTGAATCAATTTTTGGCTTAAATGCCTGATGCTCTGTTTTATTAATAAGAAATGTCCCCGGATTTTTAAGATTGTATTCATCTTCCCAAACACTGGTAAGGTTAGCGGTTAAATAGAGCGTGTCACCAATCTCATATTTTGGAAATTGCTCTGTTGTGATCTTAATGTTAAATTTTTTGTTAATTGGCCTCACAAAAAAGGTTTGATGCCCCGAGACAATTTTGGGCTCCGAAACGATCCTTGCTGCCATCTGATTAACAAAGAGGCCCTCTGCTGGCTTTAAATCGAGATTAAACGATCTTAGCGCAACAAAAATAAAATATACCAGCACTAAGCCACAAAACAATCTTGAAGGGATAAACATAAGTTTATTATATTTTAACTTAAGTATTATTAAAAGCCTCGGCTAAACTCAGCCGAGGCCATGTTAACAAAGATCTTAGTGTAGCAATTCGAGGAATTTGCGAGGTATACTTTTACCTAGCGAACAAACCGACAAAGACAGTAATCCGGCGTTGATCTCCCCTATCGCTTTGCGACCGATGCGATAGCCGAAAACGAGAAGATCCCTTTCGGACCAACCAACAACAAGATCTTCGATTGTATTAATCCCGAGGGCACTCAGGCGGCGAACGATATGAGGACTCAGGTTGGGTAACTCATCCACAGAAAGAGAGCCAATCGTCTGAATATAGTTGCTACGACTATACTGCATTAGGTACCATCCTCTCATCGATCATTAAAAACGGGGATTATTGAGAATCCTGTGGATTTTATCAAAAAATAAGATTAAAATCAATTTTAAAAAATCTTAAAAAATGCTATAATTCAAAAACAGACGCAAAGCCGGCTAGTCACCGGTTAGTCCCCAAAAGAAAGCTTTAAAAACAGTGAGTAGAATTGGGCGGCTGGCACCGTAATCGCCTAAAAAAGAGCGCCACGCGAAACGGGATGGTACCGCCCGAAAGGGTTCCTGTGAGACGTGGTTTTAATTTTAAAGGAAACCATGAAACAAATATCAGGCCCATATGAAGCAAAAAAAATAGAAACCCACATTTATAAATACTGGGAAGAAAATGGCTTTTTTAAGCCAAAAAAGACAAACGGGAAAAACCCATTTGTCGTCGCCATACCTCCTCCCAACGTTACCGGCTCACTCCATATGGGACACGCTCTAAATAATTCCATCCAGGACGTTTTGGTAAGATGGCATCGAATGCGCGGGATTCCAACTCTTTGGATTCCCGGGACTGATCATGCCGGGATAGCGACCCAGAACGTAGTTGAGAAAAAACTCAGAAAAGAAGGAAAAACAAGATTTCAAATCGGAAGAGAAAAGTTCGAAAAAGAGGTTTGGAAATGGAAGGATCAGTACGAAAATCACATTTTGGGCCAGCTTAAAACAATGGGGTGTTCGTGCGATTTTTCAAAGACCAGATTCACGATGGACGAAAAGTACTCCGAAGCCGTAAAAGAAGCTTTTGTTCATTATTATAATAAGGGCTATCTCTATAGAGATTTTCGAATTATAAATTGGTGCCCAAGATGCAAAACATCGCTTTCTGACTTAGAGGTAGAACACGAAGAACGGAGCGATTATCTTTGGTACATAAAATACAGGACAAAAGACAGCGAAAAAACCATCACAGTAGCAACCACAAGGCCAGAAACCATGCTGGGCGATGTGGCTGTGGCGGTAAATCCAAAGGATAAAAGATACAAGCCCATGATAGGTAAACAACTCATCGTACCCATTATAAATAGGGAGGTGCCAATAGTTGCAGACGAACTAGTAGATCCTAAATTTGGCACGGGCGCAGTCAAAGTAACTCCCGCACACGATCAAACGGATTTTGAAATAGCCGAAAAGCATAATTTAGAGAAAATCACAGTTATTGATGAAGCGGGGAAAATGACAAAATCATGCGGAAAAGATTATCTGGGCCTAGACAGATATGAAGCAAGAGAAAAAATCATTGAGAAGCTAAAAAAAGAAAAATTGATAGAGAGAGAAGAACCATATAGCCACAATGTAGGCCACTGCTATCGGTGCCAAACGGTTATAGAACCGTTACTCTCCCTACAATGGTTTGTCTCCATGAAAAAACTTGCTAGTCCAGCAATTAGTGCCGTTAAAAAAGGAGAGATAAAATTCCATCCAAAAAAATGGGAGAGAGTTTATCTTCATTGGATGGAGAATATAAAAGATTGGTGCGTTTCGAGGCAGTTATGGTGGGGCCATCAAATACCGGCATGGTACTGTGAGTGCGGCGAAACGATCGTGGCCAAAAATGAACCCAAAGCATGCCCAAAGTGTAAAAGTAAAAAGATAAAAAGAGAAGAAGATGTTTTGGATACTTGGTTTTCGAGTGCCCTCTGGCCATTTGCAACACTAGGATGGCCCCAAAAAACCCTCAACTACAAAAAATTCTACCCAACATCTCTTAACTCTACCGCTCGAGATATTATCTACCTCTGGGTCGCCAGAATGATTATGTCTAGCTACGAATTTACCGGCACAAAGCCATTTTCTAATGTTTTTATCCACGCAACCGTTTTCAACAAAGAGGGCCGTCGCATGTCTAAATCTCTTGGCACGGGCGTTGACCCCATTGATCTTATAGAAAAGTATGGCGCTGACGCTGTTCGATTTGGGCTTTTGTGGCAAGCCGCACAGGGTCAAGATATGAAATTTACAGAAGACGCATTAAATGCCGCCAAAAAATTTGCTAATAAAATCTGGAATGCTTCTCGTTTCGTCATGATGAATCTTAAAGATTATAATCCAATATCTCTTGCCGACTTTGAAAAGGGTGCCCAAAGCGAAGATCAACGAATCATAGAGAAGATGAGAAAAACTATCCACAAAATTAATAACTATCTTAAAAAATACGACTTTCAACACGCAGAAGAGATTCTGTATGATTTCTTTTGGCACGATTTTTGTGATAAATACATCGAGGTAGCTAAAACAAGAATAAGAGAGGGTGGAGAAGATAAAAAGATAGCTCAGTATACCCTAAATCTCGTTTTAGAGAACTCATTAAAACTAATTCACCCCTTTATGCCCTTTTTAACCGAGGAAGTTTGGCAGAGATTAGAAAAAGACGATCCGCTAATCACATCTGATTGGCCAAAGGAGTAAAGTTCTTATCTAAAAACAACAAATTGTTCCACGTGGAACAATTTTAAACCGACATTTACTGTTTAATCCGTTCTATCTCTTTTATTTTTCTTTCATAATATTCAGATTTTGAATTATTTTTTAATAAACCTGAATAAAATCTAGCGGTTCGAAGCATCTGTTCGTCTACTGGAAAACAATTTAGGTATTGCTCTAAAGCTTCTAACGCTAACCCAAAGTTTTGAATTGAGCCCAACGTCTCTATTTCAAGGACATAGGGCTCACGCAAACACAAATTATTCTCTTGAATCCTTTTAACGAGATAAAGGGTCACTTTTTCGAGTTTGTACTCATTTAAAAGATATCCTAGCTTGATTTTCTTTTTTAAATCACTTGAGTTTTCATTTTTAATCATTAAAATCTCTTTACCAAGAGACCCTTTAATCCCATAATCGTCAAATCTTTTCTCGTTAATTATTTTTAACAATTTTCCGGGGTCGGTTAAGGGCTCTGAAGCAGTTAAATAACACGACTCCCCTCTTATAACGCCAATGAAGCTCTCGAGTTCAAGATACTCTCTTTCTCCTATCTTGTTTTGCAGCTTTCTTAAAACATAAAAGTCATCATTTAGAGCCGCCTGCTCTGCAATAATTAAAAATAACTCTTTTTTATTTAATAACCCTGAGATTACTTTAGCGGTTTGATAATCCCCTCGCTCTGACAGTCCGACTACTAAATTTGCCAAGTGACTTGATTCTGGCTCCAGCGATGCAGTAATAAAAAGCGACACTAAATCCCTCTCTCTATTAAGGGCTGACTCGTATTTGGCTAACTCTTTCTTCCGAACTTGACTAACAACAGATAGATTGGAAAAAATTGAAAACGAAAATCCAAAAATTATAAATAAAATCAGCAGATTAAAAAAGAAGTTCTTCATAATCACAGTTTATTACATCTGAGCCGTTATCTCAATTCAGATTTTTAAAATTGTTCCACGTGGAACAATTAACGTTTTTCTCTTTATAAAGCCAAAAAATGGTTTTTTTTATTGAAAAAAGTTTAACTTTGAGATAAACTCTATCTACATTAGCGCCCGTAGCTCAGTGGATAGAGCGTCTGGTTGCGGTCCAGAAGGTCGGAGGTTCGACTCCTCCCGGGCGTACCAACTTAGGTTTTATAATCGGAAAGTTAAAATGGTGGAATGCCAGAGCCCGGTTGAATGGGCCGCACTCGAAATGCGGTATACCCGTGAGGGTATCGGGGGTTCGAATCCCTCTTCCACCGCCAAAATTGGAAATCCGAAAATAAAAACGACTATTAACTATTTTATAAAAACATACGTATAAATATAAAACTCAATTCAAATTTAAATAGTATTGGTCAACGTTAGAGCAGGAAATAAATTTTTAAAAAATTATTTAAATAGATATTAATTGAATACTGAATTATAATTTTTATATGGCAAAAGTATTGATAATAGTTCCACATGATAGATTTCGTGACGAAGAATTTACGGCTGCTTATAACGCTCTGGTAGACGAATCTCACACAGTTCAGATTGGATCAAGTCATCACACTGAAGCAACCGGACATTTTGGCCTGGTCGTCAAACCTGATGTGAATATTGGCTTTGTAGAGCCAAAAGATTATGATGCCCTGGTATTTATAGGCGGACGAGGCGTTGAAGAATACTTTACAGAATCAAAAATCCACAATCTAATTAAAAACTTTGTAACAGAACGAAAAATTGTGGGCGCTATCGGCCTGGCGGTTGAACTTCTTTCTTATGCTGGAGTTTTAGCCGGAAAAAGAGTTACCTGTCACCCAGATCTTATCCAAAGCATCCAAGGCGCAGGTGCATATTATACCGGTCGACAAGCAGAGATAGATAGCGATATTTTAACCAGTATAGATGAGCGCACCAAAGACGCTTTTGCCGAAGAGTTAATAAAAGCACTTAGATTTGCTGATGAAAGAGGAAGATTGAGCTAATGCCAGAGCTGCCTGAAGTAGAGACGATAAAAAGGGGGCTCGAAAAAGAGATCATTGGCACAAGGGTTGTCGATGTGATTTTTTTGTGGGTAAAAACACTTAAAGACAAAAGCCCCAAGATAGCGACTGCCCAAATAATAGGTAAGAAAATTATTTCAATCAAAAGAAGAGCAAAAATCATAATTATTAATCTAGAAGATGACTTGAATCTACTTTTTCATATGAAAATGACTGGACATTTAATCATAGCGCCGGCCTCAACCAAAATTCAAGATAACGGACAGTGGGTTAGCAGTCAAAAAGAGCTTAAAGACCCTTTTAATCAATATATTCGACTAATTATTTATTTAGATAACAATAAATTAGTTGCTTTTTCTGATCTTAGAAAATTTGGCTACTTAAAAATAGTGAGCAATACCGAACTTGAAAAGATTTTGAGCGAATATGGTCCCGAGCCCTTTTCTAAAGATTTTAATGTAAACTACTTAAAAAAAATCCTATCCAATAAAAAAATTGCAATCAAAAAAGCTCTCCTAGACCAAAAAACAATATCGGGCATTGGCAATATCTACGCAGATGAAATCTTGTTTGCCTCAAAGATTAATCCTCTTAAAACCGCCTCAAAAGTTTCCGAAAAAGAATTAAATTCCATAATCCAAAATACTAAAAAAATTTTAAGAAAGTCAATTGAGTTAGGTGGGACATCAACGTCCGACTTCAGGAACATTAAGGGCGATCGAGGACTTTACGGAAACCGTTTAAAGGTTTATAAAAAAAACGGCCGTTCTTGTACTATTTGCCATAGCGAGATTAAAAGAATGGTCGTCGGCGGCAGAGGAACGCATTTTTGCCCAAAATGTCAGGAGTTAAATGATTAAATTTTTTTACGGTGAAGACGAGTTTTCAATCGCTAAAGAGATTCAGAAATTAAAAGTCGGCCTTAAATCAGAAGAGATTGGGTTACAAAAGAGTCCTGAGGAGATTATTGAAAGAATAAACTCAAAATCACTTTTTGACGAAAAAGAAGTCATAATACTGACTGAGGTTTTAAAAAATTTCTCCACCGAGCAATTCAAAAACCTAACCAAGGCGCTAAAAGAAGCTGACCAAGAAAAAATATTACTATTTCTTGAAAAGGTAGCTCCCACAAAAAAAATAAAAGATTTTTTTGAAAAAGAAGGAGAAATAAAAACATTTTCCAAACCAGGATCTCAGAACCTGATAACCTTTATCAAAAATCAAGTGGCCGATTTGGATAGCGAGATTTCTCCTTTGGCAGCTGAGCGTTTAGCAACTTTTGTTGGGCCAAACTATTGGCAACTCGAGGAAGAGATAAAAAAGATTGTCCTTTATAAAAAAGGAGGGAGCTCGGACAATAAATCAATTCAGGTTTCAGATATTGATCTTTTGGTAAAATCAAATTTTGAGGCCAATATTTTTGAACTCCTAGATGCAATTGCCGAAAAAAATAAACGAAAAGGGATTCGGCTCTTAAATAAATTCTTAGATTCAGGGGAAAACGAAATGTATATTTTTTCAATGATTTTAAGACAATTTAGGAATATCGCAATTGCAAAATTTGAACCAAATATAAAAAAAGAGGAGCTAGCAAAAAGGGCCGGGGTTCATCCTTATGTAGCACAAAAATCTATTCAGCAAGCCAGGGGCTTTAGTAAACAAGAGATTATCGAAATATACAAAACGCTAATTAGAGTTGATCTTGAACTTAAAAGTGAAAACAGCCCGAAACAATCATTAATAAAAATTATAGTTTAAAAAAGACCCTCGAAGGGGTCTTTTTTAGTGGTCAATCTTTGTTAATCTTGATTTTTTTCTAGCGGCATTGTTTTTATGAATTATTTTTTTCTTTGCTGCTATGTCTATTTTCGAAAAAACCACTTTTAACGCCTCAGCGGCTCCTTTTTTATCTTTGGCCTTAACGAGTGCCTTATAGGATTTGACAGCTTTTTTATAATCATCCTTAATAATCCGGTTTCTCTTCCGGGACTTTTTGTCTTGTCTTGCTTTTTTTATTGCTGATGTTGTAACTGGCATAACAGAGAAATCTTAACACAAAAAATTTGATCTGTAAAGAAAGAACTTTTTTAAAAAAAATTTATATGCTTGCCAACAAAGACTAAATATGATACATTACTATGTCATGCAGGAGGGGCTGACAGAAGGATCTATATGGAACTCTCTCCCAAACAACAGGCAGTAAACGAAATCAAAAGAGCTAATCAAGTTCTAATTTTGGGTCATCAAAAACCGGAGGGTGATCAACTTGGATCAATGCTAGCCCTAAAAATTGCTCTAGAAAAAATCAATAAAAAAGTTGATGTTGTTGTTAGCGACAAAATAGATAATCTTTATAATTTTTTGCCAGGCATTAAAAATATAAAAAACAAATACAGACACTCAAACGAAAAAATTCTTAAAATAGACACCAAAAAGGTCCCGATTAAGGGAATGAAGTGGCAGAAAGAGGACGATTTTTTAAATATTTACTTAGACGCTGAAAAAAATTTAAAATTTGAATTTATAGAGATAGAGAATGGCCCCACAAAGCCAGATCTAATAATCATTATAAACACAACTGACATTGAAAAAATTGATCAGGTATATGATAAAAACACAGAGCTTTTTTTTGAAGTTCCAATTATTAACATAGATTTTCACCCCGGTAATGAATATTTCGGCAGCATTAATTTGATTGACCTAACCGCCACATCAAGCGCAGAAATCCTGGTCTCGTTATTTGAATCTTTGGGTATAAAGATAGATAGTCCCGACCTAGCAACCAATCTACTTTCTGGAATAATCTATAACACCCAATCATTCAGAAACCAAAACACAACCCCAAAATCACTAACGGTTGCGGCACAACTCCTTGCTACAGGCGCAAATCAGCAAGAGATCGTCTCTAATTTTTACAAAAAAAAACCAGTCACACTCTTAAAGCTCTGGGGAGAGATGCTTGAAAATATCAACCTAGACAAAACTCATCGATTCGCCTGGACCAAGATTGATTCGAGCAACGACGACTCTGTTAGCAGAGAGGATATTTTTGGAGCTGCCGACGATCTCTTAACAAATACACCAGAAGCAGACGTTGTTTTAATACTTTACAGAGGCAGTGAAGAGAATGATCTTGTTTTTGGCAAGTTAAAAGGATCAAAAAACAAAGAAGTTTTATCAATATCAAAATTATTCGGGGGAGGCGGAACAACCTTTGACGCCTACTTTGAGTATAAAGATAACGATCTAGAGAGAGCGGAAAAAAATATCTTAAAATTAATCGCTGATTTTTGGCAGAATGATGACACGAAAGAAAAACAAAACTTATGGGATGTAATCGAGAAAGAAGATATTAACAAAAAAAACACCAAGACAGCACCAGTCGAAAAACCAGATCTGGTCAATAAGAGGTCATTAGGAGAGGATGAAAAAGAGAGTGATCCAAATAAAAACGATGCTATAGAAGAGGCCCTAAAATCTATATCCATAGCTACAAAGGGCCAAACAAAAAAGGGGTTTACACCGATACGAGAGATCATAGATCAAAAAAAGCAAGGCCTTCCAGAAAGAGATCAGAAGGATGAGGGTGTGCCAATCGATATTTTTGACGAGGGCGAAGATGAATAAAGGTGTAATCAAAGACCGCTTAAACTATAATTGAAATATGTTTGATTTTAAAAACGGATTAATTCTTTTAGTAGATAAAGAGCCCGGATGGACAAGCTTCGACATAGTCGCAAAAATAAGATCGACCCTTCGACGAAAATTTAAAGATACAGTTAAGCACATTAAAGTCGGTCATGCCGGCACACTTGATCCTTTTGCAACGGGGCTCTTAATTATTTTAATTGGAAAAAAAACAAAAAATCAGGAAGGCCTCATGAAGCTTGATAAAAAATATATTGCCACATTAAAGCTTGGGGCAACTTCTACTACAGGTGATCCCGAAGGAATAATAAAAAAAACAACGTCTTTTATCCCAAAACCAATAACGATCGGGGATATAGAAACGGTTCTTGGGGGGTTTTTGGGAGAAACTTTTCAAACACCTCCGGCACATTCGGCTATAAAAATTAATGGCAAAAGAGCTTATAAGCTTGCACGAGCAGGAAAAGAATTTAAATTAAAACCAAGGAAAATAGCTATTTACGATATTAAGATCCTGGATTATAAATGGCCCCTTCTAAAAATAGAAACATCTGTTTCGAGCGGCACCTATATAAGAAAGCTGGCAGAGGATATCGGAAAATCTCTGGGATGTGGGGCTTATTTAACCGGACTACGAAGAACCAAGATTGGTGAATACGATATCTCTGACTCAAAAAAAATAAATATCGTTTTAAAAGATGTTCTAAACAAAAACCTTTTAAAGTGATTGACAAAAAAGAAATGCATTGTTAAAATGTCTTTAACTTTAGAAAGTTCTCTAATGATAAACGAAGAAATAAACAAGGCGGAATGCCTTTCTGATTTAAACAATATTATCGCTTCTTGCAATCGATGCTCTTTGAGTAAAACAAAAACAAAAGATGTTTTTGGCTCTGGGAGCGAAAAAGCTGAGATTTTCTTTATCGGAGAAGCCCCAGGAAAAGAAGAGGATCTAAGAGGAGAACCATTTGTTGGCGCTGCCGGAAAATTCTTAGGAGAGATGCTCAAAGAAAATGGTCTTAATCGCAACAATGTCTTTATAGCTAACGTTTTAAAACATCGCCCGCCAGAAAATCGTGATCCACTGCCAGAAGAGGTGGACGCATGTTGGCCGTTTTTGGAAAAACAGATCCAAATAGTAAATCCCAAAATTATCGTTTTTTTAGGCCGTCATGCATTAAACAGATTTTTTCCCTCACTAAAAATATCCGAAGTCCACGGCCGAGCTTTTAGAAAAAGCTGGCAAGGAAAAGATCAGGTTTTTCTAGCCCTTTACCATCCAGCGGCAGCACTTTATAACGGCTCCATGAGAGAGACCCTAAAAAGTGACTTTAAGAAAATTCCAATCCTAATAACTAAAATTAAAAAAACACTAAAACCTCAACAAAAAAAATTAATTTAAAAAATAAAAAAACTAAAAACATCCAAGATTG
>DLNA01000030.1:19547-25857 GCA_002476865.1 Patescibacteria group bacterium UBA7522
ATGTCGAAAAGTAAAAATCGAAGAAATCAAATTAATCTTGAAGATAAACGCCTTAAAAATAAAGGTATTAAAACCAAAAACGATCAACCAAAAGAAACAAAACAAACGAACAAAAACACAAAAGAGACCCTTAGGGTTATGGCTCTTGGGGGTCTTGGTGAAATAGGTAAAAATCTTTATGTTTTTGAGTATGAAGAAGACATAATTATAGTTGATATGGGCTTCAAATTCCCAGACGACGAAATGCTAGGTATTGATTACATTATTCCCGATATTGCCTACCTAGAAGAAAGAAAAGAGAGAATAAAAGGCATCTTAATAACTCATGGCCACGAAGATCATATTGGTGGCATTCCTTATCTTCTACCTAAAATTGGCGCCCCTATTTTCGCCACCAAGTTGACTATCGGCCTCATTGAAGGCAAACTTTCAGAATTCACGCTGGCACAGGGTGCTGGGCTTCATATTATCGATCCCGAAAAGGACAAATTAAAGCTTGGCCAATTTGATATTGAATGGTTTAGGGTCTCTCATTCTATTCCGGATGCCGTTGGAATCTCAATAAAAACACCTCTCGGTAGAGCTTTGACAACCGGTGACTTTAAGTTTGACTTCTCTCCAGTCGACGACAAGAATGTTGAGATATCGAAGCTAGCTCGATGGGGAGATGAGGGTGTTCTTCTTCTTCTCTCTGATTCAACCGGAGCCGAGGTTCCTGGATACACGATGTCAGAAAAAGGCCTACACGATTCTTTTGATAGGATCTTTGATAACGCTGAAGGTCGCATAATTATTGCCTCCTTTTCTTCGCAACTCAACAGAATTCAAATGGTAATCGACGCCGCCAAAAGTCATGGTCGGAAGCTTGCATTCTCGGGACGATCTCTACTCAAAAATACCGAGATTGCAGTTCGGCTTGGCTATCTCAAAATACCAGCTGATTTAATTGTAAAAATAGAAGACATCCCCCGATTGCCAGATAACAAGGTTTGTGTGATGAGCACCGGATCACAGGGCGAAGCAATGAGCGCCCTCTCCAGAATGGCCTCTGGTGATCATCGCAACATAAAAATCAAAAAGGGAGATACGGTTGTCTTTTCTTCGTCACCAATTCCGGGTAACGAGGTCTCCGTTACTCATGTTATGGACGATCTTTTCCGCCTTGGAGCAGATGTTATTTTTGATGAAAAAAATGGCGACAGAACTCATGTCTCCGGTCATCCCGGCCAAGAAGAGCTAAAGTTAATGCTCAACATGACTAGGCCAAAATATTTTATGCCAATGCACGGAGAGAGACATCACCTGGTTCATCATAAAGAACTAGCGATTAATGTCGGCATACCCGAAGAGAATATATTTGTCATGGACAACGGAGAGGTCCTTGAAATTAAAAGGGAAGGCGCAAAAATGGCCGAAACCAAGGTGCCAAATGGTATCATACTAATAGACGGTCTTGGCATTGGCGACGTAGGCGAGATAGTTCTTAGAGACCGCAAAGCAATGTCGACCGAGGGCGTCTTTGTTGTTATTTGTACGGTCGACAGAAAAACAGGAAAACTTGCCACTAGCCCAGATATCATCTCAAGAGGATTTATTTATATGAGAGAAAATGAAAAGCTAGTAAACGACACTCGAAACGAAGTTAAGAAAGTAATTGAAATGGCTGGCAACCATCCTCAAAACTGGGCGAATGTCAAGGTTAAACTCAAGGACAGAGTTCAGGACTACCTCTATCGAAACACCCAAAGAAAGCCAATGGTTATTCCGGTTATTATAGAAATTTAATCAAAAAAGGGATCCGAAAGGGTCTCTTTTTGATAAGTTTTTTTGGGTGTATAATTTAATATATTATGGTTGAGATCTTGAGTATTAAATGGTTAAACGACCTAACAAATGTTTTTATCAACATCGGCGAAAGTCATAAATACTTAAATTTTTTTATCGGCATGTTCTTAGAATCAACAGGGATCCCCTTTGCCTCAATGCCAGCTTTCGCCTCCACCGGATATCTTTTATCCGAGGGTAAATTTAACTTCTGGTGGGCTGTCCTTATTGGTGGTCTTGGCAATGCCCTCGGCTCAACCGTATCTTATTGTCTTGGTTACTTTTTTGGAAATATTGTAAGAAGAAAAAGAAAAAGCCATAAGCTTGCCGAGCGAGAGGAACGATTACAATCCTATATTGAAAAATACGGCACTAAGACCATTTTCTTTGCACAACTAATCGGATTTGCCAGAGTTTTCATCTCATTTCCAGCCGGACTTTTAAAAATGGATTTTAAAAAGTTCTTTGTCGCCACCTTTTTGGGTGGAATGATATTTGTTATTTATTTTTCGCTCGTTACAACTCACTTGATCGGTCTTTATGAAAAATTTGTTTATCCATATATAGGGCTCTCTTTCTTAAGCTTTGGTTTTTTAGTTGGTTTGTTTTATGCCACCACACACGTTTCTCTTAAAATCGGAAAAAGAGTTCACAAAAAATACCAAGAGCGAAAAAATGGCAAAGATAACTAAGATAATACGTCAAAAAAAATCTAGCCGAATTAACATATATATTGAAGGGGACTATGCCTTCTCTGTTTTTGAAAGCGCATTAATTGATTACAACCTTTTTAAGGGTAGAGAGATTTTAGCCAAAGAGATAAAAAGCATAAAAGATCAGGACGATTTTCAAAAATGCATGGAGTCGTCTTTTAGATATTTATCGTATCGACCAAGATCAGAAAAAGAGGTTAAAGATAAGTTAAGAAGAAAATATTCACCAAATAATGTTGATGGTGTAATTAAAAAACTAAAAGAAAAAGATTATATAAACGATGAAGAGTTTGTTCGTTTTTGGTTGGAAAATAGAATCAAAAATAGGGGGCCGCTTCTTTTAAAAAACGAGTTACGCCAAAAGGGCATTAGAGATGAATTAATAAAAAGCGCTCTTTCGGGCTTTAATAGAAATCAAATAATAGATAACGCCAAAACATTGATTTTGTCAAATAGACGATTTAAGGGCCTTGATGAAAAAGAATCTTTTAGAAAAATCACTCCCTACCTAGCAAGGCGCGGATATCCATTCGAGATAATAAAAGAAACACTCAAGGAGATAACAAAAAAGACATCTGCCGAGTGACAGATGTCTTTTTTTATTAGCCTTGTGCTATTACTTTGTAGGCGACTGCGAATGCTACGCCCCACAAAAGTACTAGTGTCATAATCCTCCTTTAATCCTCCCAAAATAGGACTGAGAAACATTATAGACCTATAAAAAAACTTGTCAATAGCTTAAAAGTGCCTCTTTAAAGCCAAAAAGGACAGAGCCCAACCTGGCGATTAATCAACCGCAGGAGACGGACTAACAATCGCTTTTGCTGCTTTTATTTTGTCGTCTGTGTTTTTTATGTATATTTTATTTTTTTCAATTCTTGTGATCATTTTTGCACTAATTATTAAGTTTTCCGCTAAAAATTTGATTGAGAACTTTGGCGATATATAAATATTTTTGAGAGAGAGCTCTTCAAAACTGATAGTCGCGTCTTCAACTTTCCCGACATACTCACCGTTATCATAAAAAACACGGGATCCAATAATTTTTGTCTTTTTTTCTATGACCTTGCCTATACGTACAACTTCATCGCTCAAAACAAAAGATGAAAAATCCTTTACGACAACAAGACCCTGCCCAAATCCCTTTATTTCACTTGAAGGGACAAACATTCTTCTTTTGTCTGTTTTAAGAAAGACCTCAAGACCAACAAAGGAGCCATCATCCGGATCTATCAAAACATCAAGGGCCTCAGCCATAATAACTCCCTCTTGAAATAGTACCACCTTAGAATCAATTATTTTTGTTATGAATTTAACCATGTTTTAATTATAACCTCGCTTATAAAGGTTTCAATCGGGATTGACCGATATTGCTTTTCGGTATATAATTACCGTGGTCTTTCAGCTTGCGATTATCAATTAAAGGCGCAGGCTCCGCCGAAAGCGGATCCGACCGGAAAGGATTTTTTTTATGGAAAAAAACACAAACAATGTAAATTATGAACTTCTTTTTATTATCCACCCGGATTTAGAAAACACAATTGAAAGCGTTCTTACAAAAACCCGTTCTCAAATAGAAAAAAGAGGCGGCAAAATAACCTATGAGGAGAACTGGGGTAAAAGAAAGCTCGCTTACGAAATTAAAAAGTGCGACGTTGGTATTTATCTGCTTTGGTTTTTTGATGCGCCCACAAATTCTCTTCAAAAAATTGAAAAAGATATTCGACTCTCAGAAGAGATTATTAGGTACATAATCATACGAGCCGAAGAAAAAACAAAAAAAGTATCTACAAAAAAAGAGATTGAAACAAAAGAGAAAAAAACAGTAAAAAAGATCGTTAAGAGTGCTCCAAAAGAATCCGAAAAAGATCGGATGAAAAAAATTGATGAAAAACTCGACCAACTCTTAAGCGAAGAGGCATCCAAAAAATAAACACAAGAATAAATTAATGATATAATATTTGAAAATAAGGTGAGCCAATAGCTAACGCTAGCTCCAAAGGAGTTTCATGAAAGATCTAAACATGGTTTTCTTAATGGGAAACCTTACGCGTGACCCCGAATTACGCTACACACCCAACGGCCAAGCGGTTGTTAACTTTGCAGTTGCCACCAATCGAACCTGGAAAGATGCCGACGGAGAACAGAAAGATTCGGCTGAATTTACAGATATCGTCGCCTGGGGTAAAACTGCAGAAAATATTGCCAATTATCTAAAAAAGGGACAAAAAGTTCATGTAATAGGCCGACTTCAAACTAGAAGTTGGGAAGCACAGGACGGAAGTAAAAGATATAAAACCGAGGTTGTTGCAAACGACGTAACCTTTTTGGGCGGAAGGGGTCAATCCGAAAGTGAAGGTGTAGACCTTTCGCCAAAAGAGGAGGAAAACCAATCAAACGATAGTAAATCAAAAGAAAAAAAAGAAGAGGAAGAGGTCGATATCGAAGATATCCCCTTCTAAACAATAAGGAGAATGATGGAAAGAAAACAAAAACCATGTAAGTTTTGTATCGACAAAGAACAAGAGATCGACTACAAAGATATCAAAACAATTCAAAGATTTATAAATTCTTACGGCAAAATAGATGCCAAAAAAAGATCAGGGCTCTGCCCAAAACACCAAAGAAAAATTGCCATAGCAATCAAAAGGGCTCGTATTATGGCCCTACTTCCGTTTGTGGGAAATTAAATGCTATCAATCAACGACCTCAAAACTGGTATTATTTTCGAAGACCTATGTGAACCCTGGCAGGTTTTAGAATATCAGCACTCAAAAATGGGAAGAGGTGGCGCGGTTTTAAGAACTAAGATAAAAAATCTTAAAACAGGAGCGATCCTTAATCGAACATTTCAATCTTCAGAAAAATTCAAAGAGGTTAAGTTAGAAAGAAAAAAAGCCCAATACCTGTATGAAGATTCCGGTTCGATCTTTATGGACACCTCAAATTATGAGCAGTTTATTCTGCCGACCGAAATTACAAAGGACGCGCTCAAATATATAAAAGAAGGTGACGAAATCCAATTAGCCTTTTTTGACGGTAAGCCAATTAGCATCGATTTGCCAATAAAAGTAAAGCTTAGAGTTTCGGAGGCAGCAAAAGCAGACAAAGGTAACACCGCCACTGCAGCCACTAAGCAGGTTGTTTTAGAAACCGGCCTTTCGGTAAATACACCCCTTTTTATTAAAGAGGGTGATTTGCTAGTTATTGATACTCGCGACGGTTCTTACGTTGAAAGGGCCTAAAAAGTAATTCCACAATAAAATGAAAAAAAGATTAGATATTTTGGTCTCAGAAAAAAAGAATCTGTCACGAGCCAAAGCACAAGCGATGATAATGGCCGGACAAGTTTTTGTTGATGGAACCCTGGCCAGCAAGGCGGGTGCTGAATTCGATGAATCAAAAAAAATTGAGATTAAAGATCTTTTCCCTTACGTTTCTAGGGGAGCCCTAAAAATAGAAAAGGCCTATCAAGATTTTAATATCAACTTTAAAGATAAAGTTGCTTGTGACATTGGCGCTTCAACGGGCGGATTTACTGATTTTGCCCTTCAAAACGGCGCTAAAAAGGTCTATGCGATTGACGTTGGTTACGGCCAGCTGGCCCAAAAGTTAAGAGAGAATAATCGCGTAATCGTGATGGAGCGAACCAACATAAGAGATGTCAACGATCTACCAGAAAAAATAGACATTTTTGTAATTGATGTCTCGTTCATATCGTTAAAAAAAGTATTACCCCAAATTCTCGCCATAATTCGAAATTCGAAATTCGA
>DLNA01000030.1:26004-33935 GCA_002476865.1 Patescibacteria group bacterium UBA7522
TTCGAAATTCGAAATTCGAAATTTAAGCGTGATAGCGCTAGTTAAGCCCCAATTTGAAGTTGGAAAGAAAATTGCCGATAAGTTTAAAGGGGTTATCAAAGATGAGAAAATTCAGGAGAGCGTCTTAAAAGACATCATATCTTATGCCGAAAATTTGGGATTTAAACTAAAAAACAAAACCACCTCACCGATAAAAGGCACTAAAGGAAATAGAGAATACCTAATTCATCTAATCTATTAATTATCGACCGTCTAGATATAATTATGAACTAGATTTAAAAAGAGCCACGTCGCCATCTTTCATTAAATAATCGCGACCCTCTAGGCGAACTCTTCCGGCCTCTCTGGCGCTAACCCAGCCACCAAGATCAACTAAATCTTTCCAGCAAACAATGTCGGCTTTTATGAAACCTTTTTCAAAATCCGTATGGATAACTCCGGCCGCCCGGGGCGCTGTAAATCCTTTTTTTATCGTCCATGCACGAACTTCTTTTTCCCCGGCCGTAAAATAAGAGATTAACCCCAAAAGATCATAGGCCTTTCTTATTAAAAGATTCAAGCCCGGCTCATTAATACCGAGTTCTTTCAAATATTCATCTCGTTCGTTCTCGGCTAAATCCGCTAACTCGGATTCAATTTTTGCATTAATTGTGATTTTTTGATTACCATCAATGTTTTCAATTTTTTCTTTATCGGTATTTTCAACATAAATATGTGGCTTAGCAGACAAGAGCTGATACGATTTAAGCCAAATTGACTCATCTTCGGATAAATTACTGACATCTCTTGCCGGATCTCCTTTTTCTAAAAACACACTCACTTTTTTTGCAAATTCTAATTCTGACTTTTTTTTAAAATCACTTTTTGTCTCTTTTTCGAGTGAAACAACTCTTTTTGTCATCGTTTCAAGATCAGCCAGAATTAACTCTGTTTTAATCGTTTCCATATCGGATTTCGGATTTATTTCTCCAGCAACATGGGTTACGTTTGAATCTCTAAAACCCCTCACAACCTCTAAAATAGCGTCGCACTCACGAATATGTGCCAAAAATTTGTTACCAAGGCCCTCACCCTTTGAAGCTCCCTCAACTATGCCTGCGATATCAACAAACTCGACCACTGCCGGTATAATTTTTTCTGTTTTTACAGCTTTTGCCAAAAGCTCCAATCGCTCGTCGGGCACTGGAACAATGCCCGTATTCGGATCGATGGTGCAAAAAGGATAATTAGAGGCCTCCGCTTTATTTTTTGTTAAAGCGTTAAAGAGTGTACTTTTGCCAACATTCGGCAATCCAACAATTCCTATAGATAAAGACATACTTGATATTATAAATTATGATTTAAGATTTATAAAATTATGATTTACAGAACTTGACAGAAAAATCACAAGCGCTACTATTATATTAGTATTTATAATCTCTTAAAAATTGGGGGGATAAAATGAAAAATTTTTTCAAAAACAAGCCCAGGGCTTGGTTTATTGTTGGATCAATTATTACAACCATATTAGTTCTCGTATCGATGTTTGTTTTCTTAGTCCCTAAAAAAGGAACAAACGTCTTGGCAAGCATAAACGATCAGGACATAACCCAGGAAGAGTTAAACGAACTGGTTTATGGTATCAATTTTGAGGGATCCATTCAAAATCCAGAACAAGTAAGCCAAGAGAAAAGAAATGAGTTATTTCTACAGCTCCTTAAATGGAAAGCCGCTAACCTTGAGGCAAAAGAGCGGGGAATCAGCATCAATGAAGATGAATTGAAAGAGGAATACCTAACCAGGATCGGTGAGAACGTCTATAATAATTATCAAAAAGCATTTACCCAAGAACAAATTCTAATAACCGACAAAATAGTTCGAAACGAGGCATTGATTAAAAAGATTGAAAAATCTGTACTTAATTGGTACGAAGGAGACCTAATAATCGCTCGCTTCGATAAATATGGAGACCTCCCGACCCAAGAATACGAAAATCTAAGCGAAGCTGAATGGCAAAAAATCAAAGAGAAAAAATACTTAGAAGATAAAGGGTACGCCGAGAGTAAAATAAACGAAATTTATCAAAAGATTAAATCTGAAGAGATTACGCCCGAACAGGCGATCGAAATCAGTATAAAAGATAAACGCATCGGTAAAGAATACTTTAGCCCTTGGACCCCAGCGCTAAGTAGAAGTTTCACAAAAGATGATTACTTGAAATACGACGGGATTCTGGCAGACCAAAAAATCAGAACCGCCATATCCGAACAACAAGACAGAATCGGAAGTCCAATTATGATGGAAGCCGTTAAATCTGAAACGAAAAATGACGAAACTGAAATCGCTTATGATGCATATTACGTAATTATAAATATCAAAAATAAAAACAACGGGCAAGCCAACAATATTAACGATTGGCTCGAAGATGTACTCAAGAATAAATACAACACAAAGATTTATGCCGAAGAATTTAAAAATTTACTTAACAATAATAATTCTGACGGATTAATAAAAAAGGCCGAAGCACATCTTGTTGGTGGTACTTATGTTCACGCTGGTGGCTGGGATTACTTTGGCACTCACTACGGAGTAAAAACAGGTAGCTCTAGCTCAACGGCTGGCCTGATTGCCTACACTCAATATTTTGATTCTGCTGGCAATGGACCTTATCCAATAGATGGGGTTTCAATTACCGTATCAGAGAACAACTCAGGTGATCATGTTTATTATGCTCCAGCCGGAAGCACTGTAAGTCGAGTCAGCTCAAGAGCTTTTACAACCGGTAGCGAAATCTATAGGTCAGGTGGCAATTCTTCCGCCATAAATCATTCGGGCTATCTTGTGCTCGGATATGGTTCAAGCCCTGCCGCTAGCTATGCACATTGGGGCAATGGTTATAGTTTGGGCTGCAGCGGCAACCCGTTTACAATCTCTGTCGCTAATCCTTCCGGAAGAACAGGAAAATGGGATAGTTCCTCGATAAATATTAACGTTACCAACGGATACACTACGGGACCTATAAACTTCACATGGAGAGACAACAGGCCTCCAACGCCAACAGTTGAAAACCCAGGAAATAAAACAATCGCTATCGGGCAAAGTTCAGTTGGCGTTGCATTCAGAGGATATTCGACCGATCCAGATGGAGACAAGGGTAAAGTCCAAATAATGTACAAAAAAACTACCGATACACAATGGACTAATTTTGGTATCAATAACGGAGCAGAAGATCCTAGTGGTAGCTACAGCGCTAGGTCTAATGGAATAGCAAGTCCCAATATTAATGATTGGGGATGGTCGTGGAATTCTGTTCCTGCACCCACAGACGGCTGGGTTAATAATGCCACCTGGATATATTATCCAGCAGTAAATTTAACGGCAGGAACCTACGAGGTTGCGGTTAGAGGTGTTGACTCAAAAAATAGATATAGCGCAATCTGGGATAAAAAAACATTTACCGTATCGTCCTCTTCAGTCACACTAACAATGACTGTTAGCCCAGTGGGATCAGGGTCAACTACCCCAGCCGTAGGTAGTCACCCCTACTCACTTAATAGTGTTGTTGCTATAGAGGCAACTCCCGCCACTGGATATACTTTTAGTCGTTGGGAGAGTTGTTCAACTAGCACAAGCCAAAACGCATCGATAACCATGGACTCCAATAAAAACTGCACAGCCATCTTTACAGCTTCAACCTCAACTAAATCTCTCTCTTGCTCTGTCACGCCACAAACAGGGCTTTCGCCACTAGTTGTTAACGTAACAGCTAGCGCTACTGGCCTTAACAATAATTCGTTTGATTATCGGTTCGTTAAAGAGGGTGGATCCGAAGAGACCATTACCGGCAGAGGCACCCTCGTTTATTACACTCTTCAAAGCGCCGGTAACTATAATATTTTCGTAAGAAATTCGGACTTTAATAGCAACAACTGGGTTCCTTGTAATCCTGCCACCTTAACAGTAACCGATCCAACCGATGATGGTGGTGGCGAAGTTGTGCCCTAATCTAAATAAAAACATTGGCCTGAAACAAAAATAACTCTATAATAGATCATGGAGGGGTTTAAGAAATCTTATAATGAATATATTTGGGGGAACAACTGAACACTTTGGAATAGATATCGGCACCAACGCTTTGCGGGTCGTCCAACTTTCAGGTGGCGGAACAAAGTACAACTTAAAATCTTTTGCTTCTGCGCCCTTGCCTCCAGGAATAACCCAAAGCGATTCTCGACTTGATTATCAAAAAATTTCAAGAACGATCCAGGATCTTACTAAGCAAGCGGGAATATCTACAAAAAACGTGGTTGCTGCAATTCCAGGAACCTCAACTTTTAATGCCATTGTTAAGATACCCCCCATGTCTCAAACAGAGCTTGAAAAAGCAATAAAATATCAAGCCGAACAAAATATCCCACTCAAGATTGAAGATGTTAAATACGATTATCAGATTATAAAAGAGGATGGAGCAACAAAAGAGCTAACAGTTATGATAATTGCAGCCACAAAAACAAAAGTAGAACAACTGCTGGGAATCCTCGAAGGGGCCGACTTAAATGTTATCGCACTAGAAACGTCAACGGTAGCTATGGCCAGATCGCTAGCAAGACCAGAGGTTCCGCTGGCTATGGTTTTAGATATCGGCTCTACGACAACAGAAATTGCTGTTATTGAAAACGGCACTCTAGTTCAAACAAGGAGTTTTCCTTTGGCTGGATTTGGAATGACAAGATCAATCTCACAACAACTAGGACTAGACATGTCTCAAGCAGAACAATTTAAACAAAGGTTTGGACTCTCTCAAGACAAACTAGAAGGGCAAGTTTTTAAAGCCATTGAGCCAATACTTAGAAATATTCTAGATGAAGCCATTAGGAGTACTAAATTTTATGAAGAACAATTCGGGAAGTCGGTTCAAAGGATAATCTTAACTGGTGGCGTTAGTAGAATGCCGCTAATTGCTGAATTTATTAAAAGCTACACCGGTATGGAGGTTATGTTTGGAAACCCTTGGACAAATGTTTCTTACGCCTCTAATATTAATGATAGTATAATGAGTATGGCCCCAGAGTTTGCAACCTCGGTAGGGCTGGCAATGAGAGGGTAAAAAAAAGATGTTTAAAATAAACCTAGTACCAGAGGTTCAACAAAAAAAACAGGCCCTAGCACAAAAAAACACTTATGTAACAATTTTTAGCATCTCTGTTTTTTCGATAATAGCGGCTGCACTCATTATTATGGGCTCCATCAACGTTGCTCAAAAATTATCCCTTAAAAATACAAATGAAAAAATAGATCAAACAAAAGAAGAGGCAACAGAATATGAGGATCTAAAACAATCCGTTCTCTCTCTTGAGTCCGGACTCAACGGCATAAAAGAAATTCTTAATAGTCAAAATACTTGGTCTAAAATATTCCCTCATCTTGAGGCGGCCACACCTCAAGATATTCAATTCAAATCAATTCAAGTAGAGGGGGATCAGATAACAGCAACTATTGATGGCCGAGATATTAATTCACTCTCAAGATTTATTGAGAGCTACCAGACCTATCAAGTCGTAAAAATATCCGGAACAGGCGAGCCGTTTTCAAGCGTTGACATAAAAAATAATAGCGAGACAGTAGGAAAAACTCGGGTTAGTCCAAATGGAACCTGGCTCTACTCAATTAATTTTGACCCTAAAAGGGATCAAAAAATTACCATCTCGATTGGACCGAAAGAACTAATGCTTGATTATTTTTCAGAAACAAAAGAGATTAAAAGTTACGAGGCCAATATCCTGGCAGAAGTAATTAATCTTTTCAAGAACGTTAACACACCCCAATATTCAAAAGATGGTAACAGGATTTCTTCAAGCATAACTTTTAATTTTACAAGAGAGGCCTTATGGTAAAAGAAAATTTAAAGCTTGGAAAAAATAAATACATAATAATCGTTTTAGGATCTACTCTTTTTGGCGTAATTATTTTAATATCTTTAATCGGTCGACCTCTTTATAGCAATCTGAAAGAAACCAGCGAGGACTTAAAAGAGAGAAAAATTGTTTTAGAAAAAGAGCAAAACAATCTAAGCACACTAAAAAACCTTGAGTCACAAAAAGAAGATCTTATAAAAAAGAATGAAAAAGTTTTAGCTGCACTACCAACGAACAAAGACGTTTCAAGATTATTCGTTCAATACGAAGCTATCGCTGCCAAATCGGGTGTAAAGATAGACGGTGTTTCGGAGGCCTCTACTTCGGAAGAAACCGTTGGAAACGAATTAGTATATCCCGTTTCTTATAATGTTTCGCTAACCGCACCCAATTACAGTTCTTTTATTGAGTCCCTAAAAAGAATGGAAGATGCAATCAGAATTCTTTCTATCTCTTCTCTTAATATAAGCAGTTCCGAGAACTCAATAAATGCATCCTACGTAGTTAACACCTTTATGAGAGGAGGTCAGAATTGAAATCTAAAGAGATAATTACCGTCATTGTGGCAACTGGAGTTTTGATTATAAGTATTTTATTTATGATAAGATTAATCGCTCCAACTGGAAATCGAATAGAAAAGACATTCGAGTCAAAAATGATTCCAAGTGTGCCAAGCTCTTTTGATGAAAAAACCTACGAAGCTGTTAGCGAACTCTCGGATTATGGCAAACCAGATCTTATTGGAATTGGAAAAAAAGATCTCTTTGCTGGTTATTAGGAGGGTTTTGTGCTAGATCTTAATCAAAAAAAGTTTGAAGAAGTTCTTTTAAAACTAAAACTTCTTTCAGCAGAACAGATTAATAAGGCCAAAATAGAGCAGGTTCGACTTGGAAAGGACCTGGACTCTTTTTTAGTTGAATCTAAAATAATAACTGAAGAGGATGCCACAAAGGCAAAGGCCATTTCGAACAATCTTCCCTATGTTGATCTTTCAAGTCACAAGGTTGACCAAAATATCTTAAAAAATCTTTCTAAAGAGATGGCTAAAAAATACTTAGCCGTGCCATTTGGCTTTAACGGTAGCATGTTGAATGTTGCCATGAAGAATCCAAACAATGTTCAGGTTATTGAATTTATCGAGCGAAAAAGTGGCTTTAGGGTTAATCCTTATATGGCTTCCGAAACGGGAATTAAAAAGGTTATTGATCAATACCAAGATCTTTCTAGTGAAGTTAGCGAGGCCCTAAAAGAGGTCGAGACCGGACCTAAGATTCAAATAAAATCCAACGAAGATAAGCTGGAAGAACTCTCCGAAGACGCTCCGGTTACGAGAGCCGTAAATACAATTCTTGAATATGCAGCTAAGGCAAAAGCATCTGACATCCATATTGAACCGTGGGAAGGGTCCTTAAAGGTCAGGTTTAGAATCGACGGGATTCTCCAAGAGACAATGTCTTTGCCTCCACATATTCAGGCAGCTCTAATCTCAAGAATCAAGATACTTTCAGAGTTAAAGATAGACGAACACCGAATTCCCCAGGACGGCAGGTTCGATGTTGATGTTGATAATCATCAAATTGATATTCGCGTAGCTGTCTCTCCCACCGTTCACGGAGAAAAGGTTGTTATGCGTCTTTTAGATAAAAGCGGTGGTATTATCGGCCTAGAAGATCTTGGAATAAGAGGCCATTCTTTTCGTTTGATTTTGGAAGGAATCAAGAAACCCCACGGAATGATTCTTTCGACCGGCCCAACAGGATCAGGAAAAACAACCACTCTTTACGCAATCTTAACCAAAATAAATAATCCCGGAGTTAATATCGTTACTCTTGAAGACCCAGTTGAATATCAGGTAGGTGGTGTTAATCAAATTCAGGTTAATTCAGCCGTTGGTCTTACATTTGCCTCTGGCCTTCGATCAATTTTACGTCAAGATCCGGATATTATTATGGTTGGAGAGATTCGCGACTCCGAAACAGCCGACTTGGCTGTTCAGTCAGCTCTTACTGGGCACACTGTTCTTTCGACTCTTCACAC
>DLNA01000038.1 GCA_002476865.1 Patescibacteria group bacterium UBA7522
ATTCCGCCTTGGTTTTGGATTTTGTTTTTAGGATGGCTAATTTTTTCCGGTTTTTTGTCTCTCAATAAATTAAAAAATTTTTTAAAATTTAACTCATAAGGGAAGAGAAATTTATGTTAAGAAAATATACCTATGACGAAATCTTTCAAAGAAACATTGGAATTTTTACAGAAGAAGATCAGGCAAAGATTAAAAAAATGACGGTTGGCATTGCTGGCGTTGGTGGCTTAGGGGCTCCGGTAGCTGAAAATTTGGCTAGGCTTGGTGTCGGCGAAATTAAGCTTGCAGAGCCAGGAAAATTTGAAGCATCAAATCTTAATAGGCAGACGGGCTCATATCTAGACACACTGGGTAAGAACAAGGCGATTGTTATGAGGGATTTTATTAAAAAAATTAATCCAGAATGTAAGATTGAAATTTTTCCCGATGGGATCAACAAAAAAAATATTGAAGAATTTGTTTTTGGTTGTGACATTATTATTGACGGAATTGATTTCTTCCAGTTGGAGGAAGAATTATTATTGCATAAGGCGGCTAAAAAGAAAGGAGTTTGGGTTGTCAATGCGCAAGGAGCTTTTAGTATTATAAGCTTTATTGTCTTTGACCCTAAAAAGAAAATGCTTCACGAGCTGATACGTGGCCGAAGTAAGATGTCTTTAGTTCTATCAGCAATAAGATTTATGTTTCCGAAGTTACCGAAAGAGATAAACAAAAGAATGATTTTAGATTTTCTTAAAAATGTTATCAATCAAAAGGACATCCACATTCCTTCATATTCTGTCCTAGTTCCTCTTTCCGGTTCGATTGTTGCTCAGCTTGTTATAAACATTATTATTAAAAAAAGAAAAAACGTCCTTACTGCGCCAAGTCTTTTTTATGTTGATACGAATAAATTAGAGATTGTTAGAATCATAAATGAATAAAAAAATAACAATTTGGGACAGAATGGCTAAATCTTTTCACCTAACATCCTTAAAATCAAGGGCACATAGAGAAAAATATTTTAGAATAGCCGATTTGATTTTAGGCGAAAGGCCTTCAAGGGTCCTGGATCTTGGTTGTGGTAGCGGTATACTTGAAAAGTGCATATATGACAAAGGTTATAGGGGTAGTGTTTTGGCGATCGATGCTTCTAAAAATATGCTCAAGATTGCAAATTCATTAGTAAAAAATAATAATTGTCTTTTTGCGCTTATGGACCTAGAAAATGATTTTAGTTTGGATGAAAAATTTGATGTTATTGTTTCTATCAATCTTTTTTTCTTTTTAAGCAATAAAAAAAATTTCCTTAAAAAAGTATCAAAGTATCTAAGTAATAATGATTCGATCTTTATAATGGTCACCCCTAAGCCAAGTGATCATTTAAGCAACTGGGGTTTTGTAAAGGAGCATTTTCGTGATACTACAAAAAAAGAAAAAATATTTATTTTTTTAAATGAATTTTTTAATATTCCCAAATATGCTTCCATGACTCTTCGTCAACATAGATTAGAAAGACTTTCTCGCAAGGGGCTTTTTTACTATGACAACGAAGAAGATATAAATCGAATGGCTAAAGAAGTAAAATTAGATATAATAAAAAAAGAAGAAGTTCATGCTGGTCAAAATTGGTTATTTATTATGAGGAGGGCATCTTGATCTTTTTAATTTTACTTTTTTCTGTGTTGAGTTTCGTGCTTGGTCTACTTGTTCTTTTTAGGAATAGAAAAAATGTGGCCAACATATTGTTTACTATTTTGACATTTTTAATATCGGCCTGGATAATTATGAACCATTTTGTTGATTTGGCTACCAGCGAGGAAGTGGCTCTTGTTTTAATTCGAGCAACCAATTTTATTGCCTCGATAATGTTATTTTTTTTGGTCGCGTTTATATTGGAGTTTTCAAAATTTTTTAAAAAAACAAGAATTATTGTCATTTTCCTTTTTTTTCTTTCTGGTTTTTTTAGTATTTTTTCATTAACATCAGCGGTAACAACTGGGGTAGAAATAAGTGATTGGGGCGCAAATCCTATTTTGGGTGATTACGCCCTTTTATTTACTGGCTATGTATTATTTTATATTTTGTTAGCGTTTTTGGTCGCCGGTCTTAAATTAAAAAAGAGTAAGGGAGTCGAAAGAACTCAATTGACATATTTATTTCTCGGGTTAACTTTAAGTGGATCATTTATTATTATTTTCAATACTCTGATACCAATATTTACTGGCAGTGCAATAACTTCGAAATTATCTTTTCTTTCGGTCCTATTATTTGTTTCCTCCGTTTCGGTGGCCATTATTAAGCATCGTCTCATGGACATTCGGATGGTGGTGGCGCGGTCTGTGGCGTATTCTTTAATGCTTCTTTTTCTTTCGGGAATTTATACCTCTTCTATTTTTATTATTCAAACCTATATTTTTAAAGCAGCCTTTGCTCCTGGCTATATCGCTACTCAGGTTGCTTTGGTTGTTATTATGGTGTTTTTGTTCCAGCCACTTCGTCGCTGGATTACCAAAGTTACCGATCGCGTCTTCTTTAAAGAGCAATATGATGTAGAAGAGCTTTTGGACAAGATAGCTCACACGGTTAGCTCTTCAATTATAATGATTGAAATTCTTTACAAAACTTTAGATGTCTTGATAAGCGAGATGAAAATTACCAGGGGGATGTTAATCGTTTTTGACGATTCGGGCAAAATCTTAGAGACGCAAAGCATTGGATATAAAGATAATCTTAAAACAACGAAAACAGATCTCATCTCAATTACAAGAGATGGGATTTTGCTTTTTGATGAACTTTCGGAAAATTCTAAATACAAAAAAATATTAGAACAATTTAATGCCTCAGTTGCGATTCCCCTAAAGTCAGAGGCCGGCATAGCAGGGGTTTTGATTTTGGGCGAAAAAGAATCCGGCGATATGTTTAGTAGTAACGATTTAAAGGTTTTTGAAATTATAGGCCCGGAAATAGCAGTAGCTGTTAATAATGCTAAATCATACGAAAAAATCGAAAAATTTAACATTACCTTGCGTCAAGAAATCAAGAAAGCTACTTATGAACTTGAGCGAAAAAATGAACAGCTTAGGGAGCTCGATAAAGCTAAGGATGAGTTTATAAGTATGGCTTCTCATCAACTCCGAACCCCATTAACGGCTATTAAAGGATATCTTTCAATGTTACTAGAGGGGGACGCTGGCGAGATTAAAGTTAGCCAGTACGACTTTGTAAATGAGGCCTTTCAGGGGGCCAACAGAATGGTTGGGCTCATTAACGATCTTTTAAATGTTTCCAGGATGGAAACAGGGCGTTTCTTTTTGGAGCCAAAAGAGGTAGATATGGAGCGTGTAGTTAACGAAGAGGTTGGCCAGCTCAGAAAACAGGCCAAGGAAAAGGGACTAAAGCTAGATATTATCATAAAAGGTAAAATTCCATCAGTTTGGGTTGATGAAACAAAAATACGCCAAGTGGTAATGAATTTTGCTGACAATGCAATTTACTATACGACCAGCGGCAGTGTAACGGTGACGTTAGAGCATAACAAAAAAGAGATTATATATAAGGTAAAAGATACCGGTATTGGGGTGCCGAAATCACAACAGAAAAATCTTTTTACTAAATTTTATCGTGCCGATAACGCTAGGCACGTTCGTCCGGATGGAACGGGGCTTGGGATCTATTTAGCCAAAAAAGTAATTGATGATCATAGTGGAGAGCTGATCTTTGAGTCAGAAGAAGGTAAGGGTTCAATATTCGGATTTAAGCTGCCAATAAAATCCAAACTTAAGGTTAAGAGAGTCTCTGCACCAGAGCCAAGAAACCATACCACTCCCGGAATTGGCGAACTGGCTGCTGGAATTGGAGTAAATCCAGAGGCGTTAGAGGCAACTTCGGCTGCTGGGGTGGAGCATCCTTTAGCCGATAGCTCCGATGTTGAATATTTGGAGAAGACCATAAAAAGCCAAAAGAAATCAGTCGAGACAACAAAAAAACAAGGGTAGCTGAGTAATTCTAGATTTAAAATTTAGAACTAAAAAAGGTCGTGATTCACACAAGGTAAATCCCGACCTTTTTGGTAGCCCGTAGGGGAATCCGCCTTGCTTTGCAACCCGGCTCTCTGGGTCGCCGGGCTTCGGGCCGGGGTATGCCTAGGCGGCAAGCCTGTTCTCATCCCCTTTGAAACTAAAAGAGCCGGCAATACATAAATGTATTTCCAGCTCTTTGGTAGCCCGTAGGGGAATCGAACCCCTGTTACCAGGATGAAAACCTGGCGTCCTAACCATTAAACGAACGGGCCATGGCGCTGCGTTTTAATTTAGAATTTTTAAGTTTGAATGAAATTTTAATATTTAGAAATTTAAAACATGAAAATTTCACTTCAAATTGTAAATTTCAAATTTCAAATTCGCCTGCTGATTTTAACAAAAAAACGATTAGATTTCAATCATAAAAACGTTTAATTCATTCTTTTTGCAAAACATTAAATGAGTTAAAATATAAAAATGGCAATTGGGCGAAATATTTATCGTGGTCACAAAAAAAGAAAAGTTTGGCCTTTCGTGTTGGTAGGAATCATTTTTTTTAGTTTGAGTTATCTGGGATTTAAAGAAAATTGTTTAAATAAAAATGAAAACTTAAAAAACGGTACGGAAAAGGAAAAAAATATGAAAGACATCATTCAAAAGCCCATTACAAAAAAACAAACAGAGGGGATTATTGCAAGCATTGAATCGTATCTTAATAATCAGGTTGGAACTTATGGCTATCACGTGATTGAGCTTAATGATGGTCGTAGCTTTGGTAAAAGAGATGACAGCTATTATGTGGCCGCAAGCACAATCAAAGTGGCTATCTTTACCTATCTTTATAATCAGATAGAAGCGGGAAAGATTAATGAGAGCACAATTTTGACTTACACAAATGCGGATTATGAAGGCGGAACGGGAACACTTTTAGCCGATCCAATTGGCACAAAGTATAAAGTATCTTATCTTGCAGAGAGAATGATTGTGGTCTCTGATAATGTAGCCACCAATATTTTAATTCGAAAGCTTGGTCGAACTAACATTCAAAATTATCTTAACAATAATGGCCTTTCCGAGATTAAATTTAGTACCAACGATGTAACTCCAAGGGGAATGGCAAAGCTTTTAGAAAAAATTTATTTTAACAAGTTGATTTCCAAAAAAAATACTGATCTTTTGTTTGGTTATATGAAAAAATCTATTACGCCAACTAGATTGGTTTCGGGGGTGCCAAAAAATGTTGAAGTGGCTCACAAAATTGGGTCATGGAGTGGGGCAATGAGTGATATTGGGATTGTCTTTTATAAAGAAAGACCGTATATTATTGTCGTTTATTCTGATGGTGTCGCCTGGGGTGAAGTCACCGATGCTGTTATCGCCGAGATTTCGAAAAAAATTTATGACTTTGAGAGAAGCTTTTAATTGGGCGATCTTTGATAAGTATTAAAAATTATATTTTATTGCTCCTATCTTTGTTTATTTATTCGTTTATTGCCCATTAAGATTAGTCAAACACTCTAAAGGTTCTTTTCTTGTCATCGAAACCTAGTTAGTTATCTTTCCGAAAATAATTATGCTATAGCATAATTATTTTCGGAGTAATTTCTATCTAATAATATCTAATAAGCAAATTCTGAATGAGGTTTTAATCAAAACCAAACAAAACTGAAGTGAGGTAAAATAGGCGAATATTTTTTGGGCAATATTTATTTGTAATTTTGGTCTTAAAAATTTACAATTATATTAGGATTTTAAATATAAATAGTTGTATCTAATCTAATTTTTTAAGGGGGTATAATGATAAAGGTTGCAATTAATGGTTTTGGCAGAATTGGTCGCCAGGCCTTTAAGATCTTAACTGAAAAATACGGTAAAAAAATTGAAATAGTTGCTATTAATGATTTGACCGAAAATGAAACATTGGCCCATCTTTTAAAGTTTGATTCAAATTACGGAACGTGGGATGCAAAAATTGATGTTCATAAAAATTATTTAACAATCAATAGTAAGCCGGTTAAGGCCTTTTCGGAAAAAGACCCAAGAAAGTTGCCTTGGAAAAAACTAAAGATTGACGTTGTTTTGGAGTGTACTGGTTTTTTTACCGATGCTAAGAGGGCAAGATCTCACCTAAGGGCCGGAGCGAAAAGAGTTATAGTTTCGGCTCCAGCAAAAAATCATGATCGCACAATAGTTCTTGGTGTTAACGAAGACACTTTTGATTCTCAAAAAGATCGGATAATCTCTTGTGCTTCATGCACGACAAACGGTCTAGCTCCTGTGATGAAGGTTTTAAATGATGAGTTTGGTGTAAAGAGAGCATTTTTAACGACAGTTCATTCTTATACTAATGATCAAAGGATCCTGGATTTGCCTCACGAAGATATCAGGAGAGCTAGGGCGGCGGCGATAAATCTTATCCCAACTAAAACCGGCGCAGCCAAGGCGATAAGCGAAGTTCTCCCTGAGCTAGAGGGGAAAATGGATGGACTTGCGGTTAGGGTTCCGACTTCAACGGTTTCCTTGAATGATATTGTGGTTGAGTTAGAAAAGCCAACTTCACCTCACGATATTATGGTTGCAATGTTTAAAGCGTCAACTGGTAAGATGAGGGGTATTTTAAAAACAGCCGATGCTGAGCTGGT
>DLNA01000039.1:0-785 GCA_002476865.1 Patescibacteria group bacterium UBA7522
GTGCTTGAATATTATGTTGAGCCGACGGCTTTTATTAAGGCCCATCGGCCAAAACCTCCAGTTGTGGCCCCAACACTTTCGGGCGAGATTAGGGGTGGTAATGTTTATTTAAATTGGTCTCAGAGTTCTTCTGACGACTTTCAAAGATACGAGGTTTATCGCTCGGAGATCGAGGATGGCACAAGGGATGTTTCAAAAAGAACGCTCATTGCAACGGGCGAAGAAAAAAATGTCACGGAATATTTTGATACCGGCCAGCTTGTGCCCGAAAAAAGTTATTATTATGCAGTTTCAGTTTTTGAAAACGACAGTCGGAGTGCCATCTCTAACGAGATTTCTTTAACTATTCCTCGTCAAATTATCAATCTTACAGAAAGTGAAACGGATCAGTCCTTTCCGAGGATTCAGGGCAAATATGTCGTTTGGGAGGATGGGGAAAGAGAGCAAACGTCTTTTCCGCAAAAAACAACGCTTTATTACTACAACACGCAAACAAAAGAACTTGGCTCAACCAAGATAGGAAACCTTTTAGAGCGCCTCGAAGGCCCCTATGCCCCAAGTGTTTATGAAAATTATGTTTGTTTTAGTGCCAAAAAATCATATTACGCAAAGCATGATATTTATTGTCACGATATGGTTAGCGGAACGGATTTACCGATATCAAGCGATCCGAATAACAGTGATACGGGCGCTGAAATATCGAGCGCTGGTTATGTTATTTGGACAAAACAAATTGGAACCGCGAAAAAGATTTATGCTCTTAATTTAAATAATGCCGTTGGCCC
>DLNA01000039.1:1119-1349 GCA_002476865.1 Patescibacteria group bacterium UBA7522
CTTGGCGATATTAGAAGTGTTAGGGTGGACGGCTCAAATGTTCTTTATTTTGATTTTGATGATGGGGAGTGTGGCCATCTTTATGTTCTAAATTTATTAACAAACAAAAAAATTAAAATTGATATGTCGCTAAAATTTGTCCCAGAGATTGATATTTTTGAAAAAATAATTGTCTTTACAGCCCCTGGTCCCAACGGCCTCGTTGAAACATTCATGGATGTTTATCTAAC
>DLNA01000039.1:1635-28767 GCA_002476865.1 Patescibacteria group bacterium UBA7522
AAACTCGAAATTTGAGCACCCCTTTCTTCTCGTAGGTTACTCCTTGGCCATTTATGTTTTATATTAAAATATTGGTATTATTGGATTGAAAAAATAGTTAAAAAATGATAATATACCCAGGTTTCGGGGGGTCATGTTTTTTTCATGGCCCTTTTGGACAGCAACTTGAAAGGGAAAGCAAAAACAAGAGGTAATCCTCTGAAAATAAAAAAAGACCAGGGGACTGGTCATTAGTGAAGGGAGATTCCCATGATGGGACCCTTGCGTGTTGGGGTGGTTGGCTTCGGCTATTGGGGACCGAATTTGGTCCGCAATATCGCCAAGTCGACCGAAACCGAGCTTATCGTGATCTGCGATGGCTCAAGCGTCAATCTGGAAAAGGCCAAGTCGGCCTATCCGGACGTACTGGTCTGTGGTGACGTGGAGCAGATGCTCTCCGAGCATCAAATCGACGCAGTGGTGGTGGCCTCATCGGTCCCCAGCCACTTCGCGGTTGCCCGCAGCGTTATCTTGGCCGGCAAGCACTGTTTTGTCGAGAAGCCACTGACCCTGAACTCGGCTGATGCTGAGGAGTTGGTTCGGTTGGCGGCGGAGAAAGACGTGGTGTTGCTGGTGGATCACTTGCTGATCTACCATGCGGCGGTTCGCGAGATCAAGCGGATCATCGAGAGTGGTGAGCTTGGCGAGGTTCTGTACCTCTACGCCCAGCGTCTCAATCTCGGCAAGGTTCGTACTGCGGAAAATGCTTTCTGGAGCTTGGCCCCTCATGATGTCTCCATTGCCCTGTATCTTCTGGGCGAAGAGGCGGATGCGGTGTCGGCGACCGGTTCGGATTTCTTAAACAAGGGAATCCAGGACGTGGTCTTCGCTAGCTTGCACTTTCCTAGTGGCAAGAGTGCTCACATTCACGTAAGCTGGCTCGATCCACACAAAGTTCGGAAGTTCACTATCGTCGGAACCAAAAAGATGCTTGTCTTCGACGATATGGACCCGGACAACAAAATCTGGATCTACGACAAGGGTGTCGGAGCTCCAGATTCGGCGATGGCTTACGGTGAGGACCTGTCCCTTCGCTTCGGCGAGATCAGGATTCCGGCACTCAAGATGCGTGAACCGTTGGCTGATGTTCTGTCACACTTTGTCTCTTGCTGCCGCGGTGACGCACAGCCGGAGAGCGATGGGGTGGCCGGACTGGCCGTGGTTCGGGTACTTGAGGCTGTCGACGGCTCTATCGAGCAGGGCGGAACGCCCGTTCAGCTGAAGCGGGGTGTTGGTGATGTGTAAGAACATCGATCCGACCGCCGTTATCGGCGAAGGGGTTGTCATCGCCGATAACGTGACGATCCACGCCGGAACCATCATTGGGGATGGTGTGGTTATCGCCGATTTCGCAGTAGTGGGACGGAGGCCTAAGCTCTCGCCCCGTTCAACGGCGAAGAAGGACGAGCTGCCTCCACTGATTGTGGGGCCTGGTTCGTACATCGGCAGTCACACGGTCTTGATTGCCGGTACTACGATCGGCGAACGCTGTATCATCGGTGACAACGCCGGAGTGCGGGAACGCTGTACTCTGGGTGACGATGTCGTCATTGGCCGGGGAGTCTCGGTCGAGAACGATACGACGATCGGCTCCAGGACCAAGGTCCAGACCGGGAGTTACATTACGGCCTACGTCATTATCGAGGAAGATGTTTTCGTCGCTCCGATGGTAGTGACCACGAATGACAACTTCATGGGTCGGACGGAGAAGCGTCTCGCACTCATGAAGGGCTGCACGATCCGTCGCGGTGCTCGCATCGGTGGCGGCGTCCACATCCTTCCGGGTATCGTGATTGGTGAAGAGGCCTTTATCGGTACTGGTGCGGTTGTGACGAAGAACGTCCCGGATCGTGAAGTATGGTTCGGTGTTCCGGCAAGGCGTCGAAAAGAAGTTCCCGCGGAGGAGCTTCTCGACTTCAAGGAGGAATAAAGCATGAAAGTACCCCTTCTCGACCTGCCTGGTCAGTACCAAGCACTGAAGTCCGAACTGGACCAGGTCTGGTTCGAGGTCATGAGCTCCGCCGGTTTCATCGGCGGAGCTCGCGTCAAGACCCTGGAGGAACAGGTGGCACAGTACTGCGAAGTACAGCATGCCGTCTCCTGTGCCAACGGCACCGATGCTCTGATGATTATTATGAGGGCCCTCGGTATCGGCCCCGGTGACGAGATCATCACGACCCCGTTCACCTTCTGGGCTACCGTGGAATGCATCACCTCAGTCGGGGCAACGCCGGTCTTTGTTGACATCGAGCCGGGGACATACAACATGAACGTCTCACTCGTTGAAGCGGCCATCACCGACAGAACCAAGGCGATCATTCCGGTGCACATCTTCGGTCAGTGTGTTGATATGCACCGCCTGATGCAGATCGCTAGCGAGAGGGGCCTTTACGTCGTAGAAGACGCCTGTCAAGCGATTGGGGCGAGGCACTACGGCAACATGGCTGGATCGATGGGCACCATCGCCGCCTTCAGCTTTTTTCCCAGCAAGAATCTGGGAGGAGCCGGTGACGGTGGTATCATCACTACCAACGACCAGGCACTGGCCGCTCGCTGTCGCAAAATTGCGGGACATGGCACCTCGAAGAAGTACTTCCACGACGAGTTCGGTCAGAATTCGCGACTGGACGCACTTCAGGCCGGGATTCTCTTGGTGAAGCTGCCGCATCTCGACGAATGGAACGAGCAGCGTCGTACCGCCGCTAAATCGTATGGCAATCTGCTCGAAGGGTGCGGGCTCGATTTGCCGGAGGAACGTCCGCACAACAAGGCGGCTTATCACCTGTACGTCGTCAAAGCGAAGAGTGCTGCCCAGGCCGAAAGGCTGATGGGGCACCTCAAGGATAATGACATTGGTACCGCCTTGTACTACCCTCTTGCTCTGCACGAGCAGCAGGCCTTTACCAAGAACCCCGGCTATGTCAAGCCACATCTCCCAGTTGCTCAAAGCTGCAACGAAAGAACCTTCGCTATCCCATGCTTTCCCGGGATAACTCGTGATCAAGTCAACTACGTTGTCGATGTGCTAGAATCGGCCTTGTAGTTGAAGTACCATGCGCTCCAGACTCTCATGAGATGGGGCGCATTCTTTTTGAGCAATTTATGTATACGATAGTATTGACTTCAAAATTAAAAAATGTTACAATGGGTATTGTACAAAAAGAAATAAATCATGGTTTAAATTTGTAGCAATTGTAGGTTGATTTATTTCTTAAACCCTATAGCATAGAGGGGTATGACAAAAACAAAAACAAAACGAACAATTTGGACAGTTTCTATTATATTAGTGGCTCTTTTGATTGGTGCCACTATTTTTTATTTCTTTTATCTAAGTCAGAAATCAAACGAAGAAGAAAACTCTATAAAAGAGGTGCAGGTTAAAGAGACAATTAAGGCCAGTGAGATAGGTGAAGACGGTGATCAAAAAGATCAAGAAGGGGTGATTGAATCGAGGGAATTTGTCTCTGAATATTATAACGAGGGTGAGTTCAATGCAGTTGGTGGTAGCTGGGAGGAGCTTAATGCCCCTGAAGACGAAATATCAATTTTTGTCAGAGTCAAAAACAAAGGGATAGAATCAGAGTGGTATCCTTTTTATAAAGAGCGCATCAAAAGTGAAAAAGGAATTAATTACTATCACGCAGAAAGCCCAATCCTAGTCAGGGGGGATAGCTATCAATACAAAATTATTTTTGATAATAAGGATGGCGAAGTAAGAAATCTTGAGATAACAATCATTAACACAATAGGAACTACCAGTTCCCGGTTGTTCGATAAAATAACTTCACTATTTTTAAACAACCAGGCCGGGGCGGCTTCCTGGAACCCAGCTAATATAATCTCTAGGAGTGAGTGGGGTGGATCTGCCGTCAATGAATCTGCTACATTGTGGCCACCTCAATATGCTGATAAATCTACCAAATTTGTAGTGCATCACACTGCCGGAGAAAATAAATCCTGTCCTGATTTAGAGGTTAGTAAGCAGGACATGAGAGCGATATGGAACTATCATACCTACTATAATAAATGGGGAGACATTGGCTATAATTACGTTCTGGACCATTGCGGGCGTGTTTTTGAGGGGCGGCTTGGCGGTAACAATGTGATTGCTGGTCACGCTTCTCCATATAACTTTTGGGACAAAATCGCTGGCGACGGTAAAATAGATGAAGCATCTATCGGGATTTCGGTATTAGGAGATTATTCAAACTTAAAACCAGACGCTAAAGTATTTGAGGGGCTAGGTAGAATTATTGGTTACAAGTCGTACATAAATGGGATTGATCCTTATGGTTTATCGTATTTCAAAAACAAAACAACTTATGATATCGCAGGACACAGGGATTACACCTCAACAGCGTGTCCCGGTAGCGAACTTTATTCGAGACTTTCGTCTGTAAGATATGCCGCCGATGCTTATAAGAACCAATATCTTGATGAATTTGAGGACTACGAATTTATTTCTCAAAACATTGTTCTTTGGTCAGCCAGGGTTAGCATGCAAGATGTTAGTAATCCGGATGGGTTTGTTTTGGCAAAGGACCCTGCGATTGGTGAACCCATTACAATGCTTTCTAGTATAAAAAACAACAATTCTTTTCAGGTTAACTTAAAAAATGTAAAGGTTGTTGGGATCCTGGATAACGGAACGGAGTTTGTTATTGGTCAGACCCCTAGTTTACCAATCGATCCAAATACGGTAGCCAAGGTTCCTTCTGTTAGTTATAACATCTCTTCATTTAGATATCAAACATACAAAATAACATATGAACTTCAGCTTGAAGGTCCATCGGGATCTCTTTTGACTATAGAAAAAGAACCAACTATTTCAACTTCTTATAGATACCCAAGCATAGTGCCGCATTTTCCGATAGTGAGGACTACATCTAGCGTTGTCGTAAATCCACAATCACTGAAAGAGGGTGAAAGCTTGTCCCTTTCGGCAAATATTAAAAACCTAGATCTGCGTCCTGCCTATCTATACAGCTTTGGACCAATCGTTAATGTTGGTAGTTTCAGCAAAAATAACCATATCATAATGCCGGGCGACACAGCTACTTATATGGAAACAAGACCATCCTCAAATCCGGGTTCTTATGAGGTTGAGTTCAGCTTCAGGTATGGAAATGGCACAACCATGAAACTAATTCCAAGCACCACATCTGTGGTTACTAAGAAAAGCCTTTATATTAGCCCCGAAAATATAAATTATGCGAATATTTCCTTAAATTCCTTCCGCGTAGAGACGGAAGATAAAAAGCTTGTTAGCACCAGCTTTAGTCCAGCTATTGGCGAACCACTTGAGATCTCAGCTTCACTAAGAAACAGCAACCCTTATCCGGTGAGTATCTCCGATATTCGTCTTGTTGGAGTTTTGGACAATGGAACAGGGTTTGTTATTGGATCACAGTCGACTATGAATTTGCCGGCAAACTCAACAATTCAGGTTGTTGCCGATAAAAACAGCTATAACATAACCTCTGTAAGATCGACCACATTTTATCTTGATTTTGTGGCAGAAAGTCAGAGAAAGACCCCGACAATAAGCTCTACCTATGTCTACCAGTCTTTTACTCCTCACTTTCCGATAGTAAGGCTCGCTAGCGGTCCGTCTAGTAACCCATCTACTCCAGTTGCCGGGTCAAGCTCAACGCTTAGCTTTGAGTTTAAAAATAACGATACTAGGCCAGCGTACCTAAGGAACGTTCATCTTAAAGTTGATGATGGTCAATCGGTGAATGAGCTAAAAAGTGTGCCGATTATTAAAATAAACCCTGGTTCATTATATAAGTATTCAGATACGAAAATATTTACTAGCGTTGGCGAGGTCTCTCTTTCGGCTCATTATTCGTTCTTTAATAGTGCGGCAGTAATTCAGGCCTCAGATCAGTCTAACCAGTTGGTTATTAGTAGTGTTACTGTGGTCTCGGAGCCAGTTGATTACAAAAAGATTTCTTTGAATTCTTTCAGGGTTTCTATGGAGGACACCTCAGTCTCGGGAGGATTTATTTTGGCAAGCAGCCCAGCAATTGGTGAGCCTGTTACCGTTTTGGCCGGCCTGAGGAATTCAAACAGTGATTCCGTCACGCTGAACAACATTAGGATTAGGGGTGTACTAGATAGTGGTGTGGAGTTTACGGTGGGAACGATGGCGTCGCTGACAATTCCGGCCGGTGCTGTTGCGGCCGTTGACCCGAAGTCCTTTAATATAACATCTTTCAGGACTCATTCTTTTTATCTTGATTTTGAGGTTGACGGAAAGCGAATGAGTCCTTACGTAAAGCCCACCTATACCTATCAGCAGATAAAAGCTCACTTCCCAGATGTTCGGATTGTAAAAACCCCCAAAATAATAACACCCGCGACTCCAGTTGTGATGAGTCCAGTCACTGCTAACTATGAGTTAAGAAACTATGATGTAAGGCCTGCCTACATAAGACATGTAACGGTTTTATCAAAACTAAACAATAAGATTCCATATTATTTCCCAAAACAAACCACCAAGATTAATCCAGGGACTAAGTATACTTATGAGCGAGCAATAATACCAGCAAACGGTGGAATTTACTATTCTAATGCCGAGATTACTTATGGGAATGGGACAGTCGCTATTCCTAAAGCTATCTCTGGAGTATCTAGCTATGTTAACTTCAGGGTTTATACAGAGGTAGCCACTTTGGATGGTGTTTCGATGCCGGCAACATCTGGAAAGGTTGCGGTTGAGCAACACTTGGTTACGAACTCTTTAACCAGTACTCAAATTTCGAATATTGACACCGCATTTAGGTCTTGCGTTACGACTCAAAATGAGGTTTACCCCTATCCTTATTGCGCGAACCCCAATAACCTATCGGCAGTTAGCCCAATTTCGGAGAGTAACCATTATTCAGCAACGGGAGTGACACTTTCTTCTCTAAAAAACAGAATGGCCTGGATGACTACAGCAAAAATCCGCCAAACGGCAGGTCAGACCAGCGGCTGGATTTCGGCCGGCGGTCTTTACGGGGCTTGGGGTATTGCGCCGAGTACATTCAACGAAAAATACTATATAAATATGAGATGGAATTATACCGACCTGCATGGTCAGCCAATCTATACCAATAAATCCTGGTATTACGGTAAGAGGGTTATAGTCACCAATCCTGCAAATGGGAAAAAGGTCGTGACAACAGTGATTGAATATGGTCCATCTATAATGACCCGGGTTGCTGGGTTATCTCCGGAGGCAATGTACGCAATAGGAGCAGTTACCGACAACACTCTTAATTACTACTGGGCAGCAGATCAATCAATGCCCTTGGGGCCGATTAACTAAACTATGAAAAAGACCAAAAACCCCTTTTTTATAACAGTTTCTTTTTTGGTCTTAATTATTGTTTTTAGTTCTTTTTCTTGTTTTGGAGAGAGATATTTATTAGGAGAAAAGGTTTCAGCTTTAGGAGATTCTGGGGGTCAAGATATAGTAATTTATCTTGGAAGCGACAAGGGTAGGGCAAAAGAAACGATTAAAGAATTCAAAAGCATTAAAAGGGACTACTCAGATCACGGTATTGTTGTAGTTGATGGTTCAGAGCTGTCTAGGATTAAGGATAAAAAAAATAAAAAAGAAATTATTGCTTACAACCATAATCAGGAATACAAAACCTTTTTGAGCCCAGATGATACTTACTATTCTCAACAGTGGGCTTTATCTAAAATCGGTGCACCGGAGGCCTGGGATAAAGCAACAGGAAGTAATGAAATAGTTGTTGCTGTTTTGGACACTGGTTTTGTCTTGGATCACGAGGATTTGGCCGGAAGATTTGTTGAGGGCCGAGATGTGGTAGATAACGATAGCGACCCTTCTTTACCGGCTGGCGGAGGAACGGCTATTGCTCACGGAACGCTTGTTTCGGGCATAATCGCTGGGATAGCGAATAACAGCAAGGGCGTAGCTGGGCTAGATTGGAACGTTAAGATTATGCCGATAAGAGTCATGGATAATAATGGCAATGGCAATACGGCAACCGTAGCAGCCGGTATTAATTATGCATTTAATAATGGGGCCGACATTATTAACATGAGCTTGGGTGGTGATAGCGGTGATAGTGTTTTGGAGAGCGCTATAAATAACGCCTATAGTAGTGGAATTACTCTAGTAGCGGCCTCGGGGAATGACGGTCGTTTAGGTGTTTCTTACCCCGCTAAATATCAGAATGTGATTGCGGTTGGCTCAAGTGATTCAAACGATTTTCGGGCCCCTAGCTCTAACTATGGTCCCGAGCTGGACGTTGTTGCTCCTGGGGTTTCAATTATGACTACAGCCACCTCCTGGAACGGCTCTTCTTACACCACTAACCAATATGGCAGTGCTTCAGGGACGTCTTTGGCTGCACCGTATGTAAGCGCCACAGTATCACTTCTCTTGACTCAAGGTGCCCTCTCTCCAGAACAGATTAAAGACAGAATTACATCATCGGCTGATAAGGTTTCTGGAATGAATGGGGAGAATAGAACCGATTATTATGGTTACGGTCGTGTTAATGTTTATAAGAGCATGGAGGGTACTGTTACGACTATCGGGGGGGTAGCAGGGATTTCGCTTAATTCTTTCCGGGTAACGATGGAAGATACCTCAAACCCAGATAGTTATGTTTTGGCGCGCTATCCAGCCGTCGGCGAACCAGTTTCTGTCCGACCGAGTCTAAAAAACGATAATGACTATAGTATTGTTTTGGAAAACCTTAAAATAAGAGGGACCCTAAGTAGCGGCACTAAATTTATTGTCGGCACGGTTCCATCTCTCACCCTCCCAGCTAACTCTATTACGGCTGTTCCAGTACAAAGCTTTAATATCACTTCTTTTTATACTCACACATTTAGTATCGATTATGAGATTGATGGGAAGTTGGCCATGCCGTACGTTAAGCCCACGTATAGTTACCAGCAGATAAAGGCTCATTTTCCCAATATAAGGGTTGTAAAAACGCCCGCCTTTGTGCCGTCTTCTGTGGACCCTTATCAGACAATCATAGGGGTCTATAAAATTAAAAACTTTGATGATAGGCCGGCTTATTTACGCTCGGTTATGCTCAGGGCTGAGCTTGGCAAATACCTTTTTTACTTCAAGAGTGATGCAGCGAAAATTAATCCTGGCGAAGTTTATTATTACCAAGCTTCGATAATTCCCTTTAGGCAGGGCATTTATGATGCCTATGCACACATTATTTATGGTAATGGCTCTCAGCGCATTCCTAACCCACTTTTAAGTACCAGTTCTTATTCGAATTTTACAGTTAAATAAACGCTCTTTTTTTGCTATAATCGTTAAGCAAAATGAAGAAGATTTTAACTGTTGTTGGGGCGAGGCCGCAATTTATTAAAGCGGCTCCCGTTTCCAGAGAAATAAGAAAGAGCTTTAAGGAAATACTGGTTCATACTGGGCAGCATTATGACAGCAATATGTCCGATGTTTTTTTTGATGAGCTTCATATTCCGAAGCCAGATTATAATCTAGAGATTGGCTCTGGTGGCCACGGAGAGCAAACGGGTCATATGCTTATCGAACTTGAAAAAGTAGTTTTAAAAGAAAAACCCGATTATATTTTGATCTACGGGGACACTAACTCTACCTTAGCGGGCGCGCTAGTAGGGGCAAAGCTCCACATTCCTGTCCTTCATGTTGAGGCGGGGCTTAGAAGTTATAACAGACGGATGCCAGAAGAGATAAATAGAGTATTGGCTGATCAGGTTTCTGATGTATTGTTTTGTCCAACCGAAACTGCTGTTAAAAATTTAAAAAAAGAGGGTATAACCAAAGGTGTTTATAACGTGGGCGACGTGATGTATGACGCGGTACTTTATAATACCGAAATTGCTCTTAAAAAAAGCAAAATATTAAAAAACCTAGCTATCAAACCAAAAAAGTATGCTCTTTGCACTATTCATAGGGCTGAAAACACTGATGATAAAAAGCGACTAACATCAATCTTTAATGCCCTGACCGATTCAGACATGAATATTATCCTACCGCTTCATCCTCGGACAAAAAAATATCTAAATGAATATAATCTTCTAAACAAAAAATCAGAGAAAAATATTAAGATTATTGACCCGGTGGGGCCTCTAGATATGCTAGCTCTAGAAATAGGCGCCAAATTAATCATTACTGATTCTGGCGGTGTCCAAAAAGAAGCTTATTTTATGGAGGTGCCCTGCGTAACCTTGCGGGATGAAACAGAGTGGGTAGAGACTGTTGAAAGTGGCAATAACGTAATTGTTGGCGCCGATTATAATAAAATACAAAGGGCCCTAAAAGAAAAAAGGAAATTCAAGAATAGTAGAAAAAAATATTTTGGTGACGGAAGGGCTGCAAAAAAGATAATGAAAAGGATCAAAGAAGGAAAATGAGCGAGATAAGGAAAGCTAGCAAGGATGCCCTGATCTATGGTTTAGTAAGCTTATTTCCGATATCCTTGGGTTTTATAAGCATCCCAATATATACTAGGTTATTTAATCCTACCGAATACGGACAATTAAGCATTGCTCAGCTCACAGCTAATTATGTTGCTCTTTTCTTATTCCCGTGGCTCAGTGCTTCTTTTTTGCGATTCTATGAGGCCTATAAAAAAATCAATAAAGAAAAAGAATTTGTTGGTAACTATATAGCACTTTTATTTGCCTTGTCCCTATCCTCCCTATTAATTTACGCAATTTTGTTATTCTTTATACGGTTTTTTAATGTTTTTAACGATACCCTCTTCAGGATCCTTATTATTAGCGCATTCCTGATGTTTTTTAATGGTTTCATGGGTTTTCTACAGAATTATTACAGAACAAAGAGGGAATCAAAAAATTATGCCACGGTTGCTATTGGCAATAGCTTCTTCACATTAGTTGCGGGCCTATTGCTTGTACTTATTTTTGGTTTTGGAGTTGAAGGCATCCTGTTGGGCTCGGCATCTGTTTCTGGCGTGATTGCAATAATTGCAATGGTTATATTGATAAAAAAATACAGCCTATCTTCCATAAAGTTTGACAAAGATATCTTAAAAGAGGCTCTAGTTTATGGTTCTCCGGTAATATTTTCTGGTTTCGCCAACTGGATGCTCCGATTCGCAGATAGATACATTATTCAAATTTCCAGAGACTCTTCAGAGGTTGGTATTTATTCTGTTTCCTATGGGATTTCAGAAAAAACAATAATGTTAATAATAACCGCTATTGCTTTCTCGGTTATGCCTACTCTTATTTTTTCCTGGGAGCATAACGGTAAGAAGGCCACTGAGAAACTATTGAAGCAATTTACTAGATATCAATTTATTCTTTTATTACCTGCAACACTCGGATTAATCATATTGGCACCTCAGTTTATGAGCCTATTAGTGGGTGAGGGCTTTAGGGAGGGTGTGACTGCATTAAGATTTGTTGCTGCTGGTGTTTTCTTTTTGGGCCTTTACAATCTTACAAATGTTGGTCTTTTTATTAACAAAATGACCAAAACCGTCGCTAGAAACGTGCTAATTGTGGGAGCAGTGAATATAATTCTTAATTTAATCACGGTGCCAATTTTTGGCTACATCGCGGCTGCTGTAAACACTCTTATTTCATATATACTATTATGGCTTATGTCTTACTTCCAAACTAAAAACATTCTTAGATGGAGCATAGATAGTAGAAGTTTCTTAAGGATTGTTTTGTCGGCAACTGTTATGTCAGTAATTCTGCTTATAATTTCAGGTTTTGTTAGTAGCACTTGGATTTTGATTACCCTAATATTTCTATCTATATTCATTTATTTTGGTACATTATTGGCCCTGGGAGAAATAAAAAAAGAATTTGAATATTTATTGCAATATTTTAAAAGAAAGCTTAGTAATGTTAAGTGATTTTCTAGCTGAACTGAGTCATTCTAATTTTTCTCTATTAAGAAAGATTAGGTTGGGCCTCAGGTTTTTATTATTAGGCGTGCAAAGGTCCTCTAAATATTGGACAAGGACTAGTGATAGATTGGGTATGGTTAGTGGAGAAGAGGGCTATATTCTAAGAAGAGTCTTCTATAAAAGATATTTCAAAAAATTGGGCAAATCGGTAAAAATCGGAATGAATGTTAAATTCTTTTTTCCACAAAACATTGTTTTATCTGACAATGTTGGTATTAATGAAAATTGTTATATAAATGGGCACTCGGGCATAGCAATCGGAGAAAGGGTCTTGGTTGGCCCCTATAGCATGATACATTCAGCAAATCACAAGATACCAGAAAGAAGTAAGAGAATTTTTGATTCTGGCTACATCGGAAAAAAAATAACAATAGAGAGCGATGTCCTAATCTCTGCTCATTGCTGTGTATTGGCTGGAGTTAAGATGGGTGAAGGATCAGTCGCCGCTGCGGGATCGGTCGTTAATAAAGAAGTTTCACCGTTTGTGGTGGTTGGTGGCGTTCCCGCAGTGCAGATAAAGGAAAGGGCTTAAGCTATGCAGAAGAAAAGTCCAAGAGTATTTCTGGGTTTAAACGAAATTGCTAATTATTACCATAATCTTCAAAGGGGTTTCGAAGAATTAGGTGTCGATTGTGCTTTAGTCGTGCGTATTGATGATAAATTTGAGTATGGGAGGGGGGATGAGTTCGCATTAATCAAAGCGTGGAAGCAAGCCGTGAATAAAAGACGCGCCACTAGCAAGAGTAGATTTTTGAATAAAATATTCTGGGTGTCTACGGATACACTTCTGACGACCATGGTTCTTTTTTGGGCATTAGTAAATTTTGACGTTTTTATATACAGCTTCGCTAGCTCCTTTTTCAATTATAAGGAGTTACCACTGCTTAAATTTTTGAATAAAAAAATTATTTATGTGTTTCATGGTACTGACTCGAGACCCCCGTATATGAATGGTAAATTTAATGGAAAGAGTGCTAAAGAGTTAGCGGAATTAAGCGAAACCTACAAAGCTCGATTAAGAAAAATTGAAAAGTACGCTGATCATATCGTTTGTAATCCGCCGCAAGGCCAGTTTCACGAGAAGAAATTTATCAATCGAATGTATGTAGGATCTGCTGTGTCCTGTGGCAATATCGATTTAGATAAGGATAAAAAAAACAAAAAGACCGTCACAGTACTGCATGCACCATCCGATTCTGGCGCTAAGGGAACAGCAGTCATAAGAAAAATTGTAAAGGAGCTAAAGAACGAAGGGTACCAGTTGGATTATAAGGAGCTTTCTGGCGTTACAAATAAGACCGTTTTAGATTCGATGGCCAAGGCAGACATTCTGATAGACCAGGTCTATAGCGACTTCTTTCTTACAGGGGTCGCCAGGGAGGCTGCATGTCTCGGATTACCAACAATAGTCGGCGGATATTACGCTGAGTATATCGATAAAGACTATAAGGGCTACGTGCCGACAGTTTTTTGTTTGCCCGACGAAATCAAAGAATCACTAAAAAAGCTGCTTACTGATGAGGAGCTTAGGTCAAAAACAGGTAGGGATGCCAAAGAGTATATAGAGGCAAATGGTTCACCAAGGGTAGTTGCTGAGAGGTTTTTAATGATCATCAGTAACGAGATTCCTGAGGAATGGTATTATGACCCTAAAAAAATAACATATTGTTTTGGGGCGGCTTTACCTAAGGAAATTGTTATAAAGAACATCCGCCTGATGGTTAAGGATTTTGGAGAGAGTTCTTTGCAGGTTGATGATAAGCCAGCACTAAAAAAAGCGTTACTAGGATTATGAGAGAGGAAAAAAAAATAAAAAAAATACTTGTTTATATTCCTTTTGATTTTTCAGATGTTTCAAAAGGGTCCTCTGTGAGGCCCTTTTATTTGACAAAAGAGATAGAAAACGCATTCGGAATTAATTCATTTGTTATTTCTGGCAATAAAGAGAGGCGTAAGAAACTGTTTAGGGAATTCAGAATCAAGCATGCAGGCCGTGAAGAGGAGTGGGTACTGTATATGGAGAGCTCAAATTGGCACCTATATTTTTTTGATTATTATTTTATTCTTTGGGCAGTTTTAAAGATTAAAAGTCGAGGAATATTCATTCGTGACATTTATTATTTTTTCGCAAAAGAGTATCCGGCCAAATCATTGAAGAAAATAGCAATATATATGTGGATGAAGCTAGACTATCTTATTTATATAATTTTTTTCAAATTATTTGTCCCCTCGAAAGAGTTTGGTGACGCTATGCCCCTCTCGGGGAACAAGAATAAATACCCACTCCCATCAGCACCCAGACTTCTTGTTAATAAGATAAAAAAATATAAAAAAGGATCCGAGTTGAAGGTTGTTTATGTGGGCGGAATCTCTCGAGACACTGGTCATGACATGCTTATTGATTCGGTGCGCTATTTAATCTCGATGGGTCACAAGATTTCTCTCAATATTGTTGGTAATTTTAAAACAGAGCTTTTAAGCATTGAGCCTGGGGAGGATATAGAGGCGCACATGGGTCTTAGTGAGCCCGAAATTGGAGCAATAATGAAAGAGTCACATATAGCAGTTATTCCAAGAAAAAAAACGCCTTATCACGATATTGCTATGCCGGTAAAATTATTTGACTATCTTTCATTTGGCTTACCAGTTGTGGCAACTAACTGTGCCGCAATGGCTAACTTTATAGATAAAAACAAAGTAGGTTTAACTTGCGAGGATACTAGAAAGGGGCTACAGGCTGCCTTGCTAGAAATGATGAAAGAGGGTAGCATAGAGAGGTATTCTGGAAATGTCCTTAATTTCGTCAGAGATAAAGACGGCTGGTTAAATAGAGTAGAATTAATCAAGAAAATCTTAATAAAATAACCATTGAGGGGTTGCACAATTAAGTGTTATAAAAATGAAAATAATTAATAAAAAACTACTTACAACAAAAACCTTAGAGTTAGGAAGAGAAAATTCAGATGGAAAACAAAAAAGCCGAAAATTCGGCATTTTTGATTTATTCTTTTCTGTTAACAAGTTAGAGCAATGGCTTAAATACGGCATTATCCTTTTGATTCCATTTATTATCCTTACTCCGGGACTAAGGATTACAAGTCCGGCAATACGGGTTGATGAGATAATTTTGTTATTTGGGTTACTTGTCTACTGCCTCCTTGTTATTAAAAGAAAAAAAATAAAAATCTCAGTTCTTGATTATATCTTTGGGGCCTTGTTTGTTTCAACCGCTGCTTCTATCCTTTTTAGTTACTTATTTATTGGCTACGACTTCTATTTTAATGATCTTTTTGAATTTGCAAAAATTATTAAATACTACTTAATTTACAGAATTATTTACGATTTAGAGTGGAGCAGAGATGATGCTTCAGATCTATTAAAAGCCTTTTTATTGTCTGCAATCGTGGCGATTACGATTGGGGTTATGCAATATTTTAACAGCTTCGGCATTAATAGTATCATGGAGGCCTATACTAGGCCGATCCATATTAGGGCAATTAAAGTGGCAGGTAGGATTATTGGAACTTTTGGAAATGCAAATTCGTGGGCATTGTTTTTGGGGCTCCCTTTATTCTTTATTTTTGGGACGCTTATAAGGAGACTTGAACAACAAGTTTCCAAAAAAAGTTATTTTATCTTAATACTCTTGTTTTTTGTTTTAGTTTCTATGATTGTTACCCTTGGCAGAACTTCTATTGTGGCTAATTTTGCTGGACTTTTGGCAATTTCTGGTGGCCTTTTGTTTTTTCCCTATAAATCAAGGCAAAGAGTAGTTAAGGAAATATTTATTGTTTTTCTGCTGTTTATCACTTTTTCTGGACTAGCTTTCTATACAATTGAGTTGATACCAAATGCAAAGGGTAAGTTGAATGTTGCTCAAAGAATGGGCGCCGGTCTTCAGGAGATGGGATTGGTAAGTGAGGGTACAATTGAGGGCGATTTTAAGAGTTGGGGCTCAAGGACTAAAAAGTGGAAAAATTCACTTTACCTTGTATCTAAAAACCCTGTTTTTGGTTACGGGCCTTCAAAGTCAGTTGAGGCAAAAGAAAACGTTCCTTATGCAACAGACAATGAATATGTTTTATATCTATACAGGTATGGTTTAGTGGGTCTCGTTTCCTATTTATCACTCTTTGGCTTTTTCTTTATCTCTGCTCTTGCGAATTTAAGAAAATCTACCAAGAAGCATTCACCCGTATTTACCTTAAACATAATTGCCCTTGGTATTTCTGTTTCTTATCCTCTTTATAATATCCTAGCGGGTAGTTTCTATGACTTTCAGCTTTTTCCTTTATTTATGATTTTCGGATCGCTAAATTATTACTTCCTGAAAAAACATGAAAAACAATAAGATATTAATCATTTCTCACCTCTATCCTTCTGGAAAAAAATCCACGAATGGTATTTTTGTTCATAAGATGAACGTAGCCTTAAAAGAAGAGGGGTGTGAAGTTGATGTTATTTCCCCAAGAGTTCTAGGAAAGAAGAGCGTTAAGAAGCAGGACACAATAGACGATATCAGGGTCAGGTTTCCTAAATACCTTTCTTTTAGTCGGTATTTTTTAGGACTTTCTTCTTGGTTTGCCTGGAGATCGGTTGCGCCAATAATCAATGATAAAGAATACGATCTTATCTTGGCCCATACGGCAGTTCCGGATGGCTACATTGCCAAAAGATTAAGTAAAAGGCTCGATATCCCATACTTTGTTTACGTACACGGAGCCGATGTTCAGCATAAAATAAATTACAGTAGAGGTTCGAGAGGCCTAATTAAAAGTATTTTAGACGGTACCACTAAAACCTTTGTAAACAGCTCAAAAACCAAAAAACTAGTTAAGAATAGGATAGGCCTCGAGTCTGTTATTGTGCCTATGGGGATAGAGGACCACGATATAAACGAAATAAAAAAGGGCAACGGAAAAACATTAATAAGTGTTTGTAATCTTGGTAAGGAAAAAGGCATCCAGTACGTGATTGAGGCCTTAAGAGATATCAGTGATAAAGATATCAAATATCTAATCATTGGGAGCGGTTCTTACGAAAAAAACCTAAAGGAAATGGCATCAGACGACAAAAGAATTATTTTTATGGGTCAATTATCTCAAAAAGAGGTTTTTAAAGAAATGTTACAATCGGATATTTTTGTTATGCCTAGCTATAATGAGGCCTTTGGGGTCGTTTACATAGAAGCGATGAATTTTGGATTGCCAATCATAGGTGTTAAGGGTGAGGGTGTTGAGGATATAATAGAAAAAGGGGAGTGCGGGATTTTGGTTGAGCCAAGAAGTGCAGATGCAGTTGGTGAAGCTTTGATTAGGCTGATGTCTGACGAGCGGCTCAGGGCTAATATGGGGAAGATTGGCCAAAAGATTGTCAAAGAAAATTATCTTTGGAGTAAAACCTCTAAGCAAATTTTAAGGGAACTGGCTTAATGAAAAAAATTTGTGTAATTACAACCACTCACCCAGTAGATGATAACCGTATTTATTTAAAAGAAATTAACTCTCTCTTAAGTAAGTATAGTGTAATTTATATTTCCACAGGCTCTTTAGAGGAAGCCCCTGATAATCTTGAAGTAATAAGCGTTGGGTCTTTCTCCCCTGGATTAATGAAAAGGTTAGCGTTAAATTCTAGAGCATTCAAGGAGGCGCTAAAACTGAAAGTAGAGTCATATCACTTTCACGATTTTGATTTTATTATCTTTGCCGTTTTATTAAGAATAATTAAGCGTAAGCCGATTATTTATGACGTACACGAGGACTATCCAGCGGTCGTTAAGACAAGAGGGTATAGAAAAGGTATTTTGGGGTCTTTGCTGTCATTTATCATTTATTTAATAGAATCTTTTTGTGTTATCTTTTTTTCGGGGATCATAACCGTAAATAATCCGATAGCGGATCGTTTTAGGAATTTGGAAAAGAACGTGATTATAATTCCTAACCACCCTCGAAAAGAGCTGTTTGAAAATTATAAGCCAAAGAAATATCTTAAAGAGCAAGATCTTGAAATTGTTCATCTTGGAAATCTCAATGAGATAAGAGGTGGAAATGTCATAAGTGAGGCTATTGTGGGTATAGACGATGTAAAGCTGACCGTGATAGGTGAAATTACCCCCAGTAAATATAAGGACTTTATTGCCAATAAGCTTGGCCGGGATAAGCTAGAGATAACTGGTAAATTGCCTTACAAAAAGGCAATAAAGAGGGCCTCTGAGGCAGACATTGGTTTGATCGGATACCTACCACTCCCAAATCATGTAGAGAGTAGCCCCAATAAAATTTTTGAGTACATGGGCCTTGGTCTCCCCGTGGTGGTTTCCGACCTCACTTCCCTTAAGACGATAATAGATAAAAGTAGAGCCGGTCTGTGCTATATAAGTGAGGACTCCGATGATTTAGTGGCTAAAATTAAAGAGATTTCAAGAAAAGACTCGTACGAGAGTTTCTCGGTTAATTCAAGGAAGGCATTTCTTGAACTCTACAATTGGGAGAACGAAGAACCAAAATTGCTAGGATTGTATGAAAAAATTATCAGAAAATAAAAAAGTGTCAATTGTTGTTGCTTGTCGAAACGAAGCAGGATTCATTAAGGATTGCTTGGATTCTATTATCAATCAGGATTATCCGAATAAGTTGATGGAAATTTTTGTTATTGATGGAATGAGCGATGATGGTACTCGAGATATCCTTAAAGATTTTGAAAAAAAATATTCAAATATAAAAGTTTTGGATAATAAAAAGATGATACAGCCACATGCATTTAACATGGGTATCAGGGCCTCAAGTGGGGAGTATATTTTTATAATGGGAGCCCATAATGTTTATCTTAGTAATTACGTTTCGGATTGTGTTCGATATGCCCTTAAATACAAAACTGATAATGTTGGCGGCAGGATAGAGGCTAAGACAAAAGATTCTTCATTTATAGCTCAGGCGATAATAGGCGCTTATACTAGCTCTTTCGGAATTGGAAATGCAACTTTTAGAAAAAAAACAACCATGCCCGTATATGTTGATACCGTTTTTGGTGGATGCTACAAGAGGGGCGTTTTTGAAAAAATTGGATATTACAATGAGTCATTAAGGCGTAGCCAGGATGTGGAACTTAATCTTCGCCTAAAAAGAGCGGGAGGTAAAATCTTGATGGTGCCGAGTATTGTTAGCTATTATTACCCCAAAACAGAGCTAATTTCTTTTATTAGGTATAACTACATGGCCGGAAAGGGACCTATTAGGGCAATACGTATCACGGGTAACCTATTAAAGCCGATGCACTATGTACCAGCTCTGTTTGTTTCTGGGCTATTATTTGGACTGGTTACTTTTTTTGTAGACAGTCTTAATTTTTTTTCCTGGGTTTATCTTGCCATTTTATTTATTTATTTGGGTTTATCTCTTCTAAGCTCTTTGGTTTATGCCATTAAATCAAAAAGGTTCGCTCTTTTTATAGTTTTGCCGTTTATTTTTTTTGCTAAGCACCTTTTTTATGGCCTGGGGTCTATATTTGGTTTATTCAGAATAGAGGATTAAAATTTTTTAGACATTTTGTTGGTCTTGCCATATAATACGAAGCAGTCGATGAATATTAATCAGATTATTTTAATATCTTTAATCTCTTTTTCTGGAGCGTTTGCGCTTACGCCATACGCTAAAAAGATTGCAAGCCATTTTGGTTTAGTTGATAAGCCAAATAAAAGGAAAATTCACAAGGGCCTCATTGCTCGGGGCGGAGGGTTGGCTATTTATGCTGGGTTTTTGCTCGGTCTTTTGTTTTTTAATCCGGTTTTAAGCAAGGAGATAATTGGTTATCTTTTGGGTTCCTTTATTATTATTTTGTTGGGGGCCTCTGATGATAAGCTAGGTCTCAGAGCTACTCCGAAATTTTTTGTTCAATCTGTCGCTGCGGCAATCGCAATTTATTTTGGGGTAGTTATTAATATGGATCAAATTTTGGTTGGCCACTTGGCTGATTATGATTTTTTAAGTATTCCGTTAACATTCTTGTGGCTAATAGGGGTAACAAATGCAGTCAATATTATTGATGGGCTGGATGGGCTTGCAGCCGGTGTCTCCACCATTGCCGCTTTTGCCATCTCTGCGGTCGCTTTTTTAAATGGAGAGTTTTTAATCGGGCCACTAGCGTTAATAGTTGGTTTTTCGGCGCTTGGCTTTTTGCCTCATAACTTTAAATCGAGGATTTTTATGGGTGATTCCGGTTCTCTTTTTTTGGGTTTTTCTTTGGCCTCACTTTCAATCATGGGGTCGTTAAAACTTACCGCTGCTTTTTCTCTTTTAGTGCCGATAATGATTCTCTTGGTGCCTATTTTTGATACTCTTTTTGCAATTTTAAGAAGAATTATCAAGCGACAGTCGATTTTTGAAGGTGATCGACGCCATTTTCATCATCGACTCTTGGATCTTGGTTTTTCCTCTCGACAGGCAGTATATTTTATCTATTTTTTAAGTATGGTTTTTGCTGGTTTGGCAATATACTCTTCATTTGTCAGGAATAGGGACGGCTACATCGCCTTTGGCGTAAGCTTGATAGTTCTTTTTGTGGCAACAAGCATAATTGTTTTTTTGCATCAGAAAAAAGAAAACCAAGCTAACTAGCTTTTAAGAATTTAGCCATTGATTTATTGATGTTTTATTTCAAATTATAAATTGTAAATTTTAAACTCATTTAGTGTTATAATTCACTAGTTATTTAATTTGGAGAAAAAGATGAATTTAAGAGAAAAGATTAAAAACAAAGAGATTAAAGTTGCTGTAATTGGCTTGGGTTACGTTGGCCTTCCTCTGGCGATGGCGATTATTGAAAAGGGAATAAGGGTTATTGGAATCGACCTTGATAGCAAAAAAATTGAATTCTTGAAAAAGGGTCAAAATTATATTCAAGACGTTAACGATAAATCTCTTTCGAAGGCCGTTAGGACAGGTATACTAGAATCCTCAAGCGATTTCAAAAATATCCAAAACGCAGACGTTATTTGTATTACTGTCCCAACCCCAATCAAAAAAGACAAAACTCCGGATATGAAGTATGTCATAAGTGCCTCGGAATCGGTCTCCGGGTTTCTTAAAAAGGATCAGTTAGTTATTTTGAAAAGCACTACCTATCCAGGCACAACGGATGAGGTTGTTTTACCGATTTTAGAAAAAAGCGGACTCAAAGCTGGAAGCGAATTTTATCTTGCCTTTGCTCCCGAAAGAATTGATCCGGGCAATGAAAAATTTGGTACCGCAAACACCCCCAAGGTCGTGGGCGGCATAGACAAGGATTCAACATGCTTGGCTGGTGATTTTTTTCGCCTATTCATTGATCAAGTACACGAGGTCAGCTCTACGAAAGCCGCAGAGATGAGTAAAATATTGGAAAATACCTTCCGTCTTATAAATATATCTTTTATTAATGAAATGGCCTTGATTGCCAGAGGAATGGGGGTTGACATTTGGGAGGTTATTGAAGCAGCCAAAACGAAACCCTTCGGTTTTATGCCTTTTTATCCTGGCCCTGGGCTTGGTGGTCACTGCATTCCGGTTGACCCTTATTATCTTTCCTACAAAGCCAAAGAATATAATCTTATGACAAAATTCATTGATGTTTCTTCTGAGGTTGATGATTATATGCACCAACATGTGGTTGCTTTAATCAAAGAGGCAGCTCAAAAAGATAATCCCAAGATTTTGATTTTGGGAGCCGCCTACAAAAAAGACATCGATGATTTTAGGGAGTCACCTTCGATAAAAGTAATGGAACTTTTGGAGAAAGAGGGCATTAGATTTGATTACTATGACCCGTTTGTACCAAAAGTAGTAGAAGGCCACTTTGAAAAAGAGGGTCTTGGGGAAATTAACAAAGAAATTATTGCTAGATATGATGCGGTCGCGATTCTAACTGATCATGATAGCGTTAATTACGAAATGGTTTTAAAGTCGGCCAACAAGATTGTTGATACTAGAAACGCGATTAAAGAAAAGAGCAATAAAGTAATTAGAATATAAAATTAATTCCGATTTTTTAATTTCGAGTTTCGATCCAATGCCAAATTTCGAGTTTTAATTTTTCCCGAACAAAACTACCTCGGGCCAATTGAATTTCGAATTTTGAATTTTGAATCAATTTCGAGTTTTCGAGTTTATGAATTAATGTTTATTTAAGATTTTAGAATTTAAAATTTAGAACTTCGATTCAAATCTTAATTTTGATTTAAAGAGATTGTGGAGCCAATTATCCGACGAGTTCGATATTTTGCGTCGGCGGAATCATCGGACAGGATGACAGCAGTATGGTTCCGGGCCTTGATTCTGTACTAGTTTTAGTTTTTTAATTTAAGATTTGTTTTAGAATTTAGAATCAACCTCTTTTCTTGCCTTGCGATTTTTTTTTCTATATAATTGTTTTACTGAGGGTTGGCCCTTGTTTTTATTTTTAGCGACTAAAAGCTAACAGTCATTCTTTTAAAATATTAATTAAAGTCCATTTGGGCTCAGAAAGCGAGATTATCGATGCAAAACCTGGTTAACTATGCACCATACATCGGCGCAGTTGGAATCGCGATTGCGGTTTATTTGCTTTATAAAATTAAGGCCATGGATGCTGGCAATGCTAAAATGAAGGGTATTGCATCCAAAATCAGAAGCGGTGCTTTTGTTTTTTTAAAAAAGGAATATTCAATCCTTCTTGTTTTTATTACTATTGTTGCCGGACTTTTGTACTGGAAGATCGGAAATTTTACAGCATTCGCTTTTCTGGGCGGAGCTACTTCTTCAATGCTGGCCGGGTTTATCGGTATGAACGCAGCAACCTTGGCAAACGTCAGGACTAGTGCTGCTGCCAAAACAAAAGACACCGGCAAGGCGCTTCAAACCGCTTTTTTGGGCGGTTCGGTCATGGGTCTAACGGTTGCTTCACTCGGCGTTTTGGGGGTTGGCCTTCTTTACTACCTTTTTTCTGATGTTGACGTGAACATTCTCTCTGGCTTTGCGATGGGCGCCTCATCAATTGCTCTTTTTGCTCGTGTTGGGGGTGGGATATACACAAAAGCAGCCGATGTTGGCGCTGATTTAGTCGGCAAAACAGAAGCGGGAATCCCCGAAGATGACCCTCGTAATCCAGCTGTAATAGCCGATAATGTTGGTGATTGTGTTGGTGATACAGCCGGAATGGGAGCCGATATTTTTGAAAGTTATGTTGGTTCAGCTATTGCGACTATTGTTTTGGGGTCACTTATAGCTACAAACACAATCGCTTGGATGAGCTTTCCAATCGTAGTTGTCGTAATCGGATTGATTGCCTCCTTCATGGGGATCGCCTCTATCGGCGTGTTAAAAAAGATTAATCCGGCATCAGCACTTAGATATACGACCTATGTCAGCGCACTACTTCTTTTGGGCGGTGTTTATCTGGCCGCCAAAGAGATGGGGTTGCCGATTGAAGTTTTTTATGCCGTTATCGCCGGTAGTGTAGCTGGTATTACAATCGGTCTTGTTACGGAGTATTACACCTCCGGAAAACCAATCAAAAAGATTGCCGAGTCATCAGAAACCGGTCCGGCAACCAATATTATTACCGGACTTGCAGTTGGGCTTGAAAGCGTTGCCGTGCCAATGTTAATAATAGTTGGAGCTACTCTTGCCTCGTATCATTTTGCGGGTGTTTTTGGGGTTGGGATTGCGGCCGTTGGTATGCTTGCAACGGTTGGAATTACAATGAGTGTTGATGCTTACGGCCCAATAGCTGATAATGCCGGCGGTATTTCGGAGATGGCCGGACTTGGTGCAAGCGTTCGAAAAATTACCGATAAGCTGGATTCTTTGGGCAACACAACAGCTGCAATCGGAAAGGGCTTTGCAATTGGCTCAGCAGCTCTTACCGCTCTTGCTCTTTTTAGCGCTTATTCCGCCAGTGTTAATCTAGAAGCAATCAATATTATGAATCCTAAAGTAATTGCCGGACTTTTTATTGGGGGCGTTATTCCATTCTTGGTGGGTGCTTTTACCATGTCTTCTGTCGGTCGAGCCGCTTCATCAATGGTTGCAGAGGTTCGTCGTCAGTTCAAAGAGATCAAGGGTCTTTTAAAGGGAACGGCTGAAGCAGATTCAGAAAAGTGTGTTGCTATTTCAACTAACGCTGCCCTAAAAGAGATGATTTTGCCTGGTCTTTTAGCGGTTTTAACTCCAATAATCGTTGGCTTTACCCTTGGGGCGGAGGCCCTTGGCGGACTGTTAGCCGGGGCAACCGTTACAGGCGTTTTAATGGCCCTAATGATGGCTAATGGCGGTGGGGCTTGGGATAATGCTAAGAAATATATTGAAGTCGGAAACCACGGGGGTAAGGGTTCAGACGCTCACAGAGCGGCCGTTGTTGGTGATACAGTTGGTGATCCTTTTAAAGACACATCTGGACCAGCAATGAATATTCTCATCAAGCTAATGGCGATTATCTCTTTGGTGCTAGTGCCACTCTTGATCGGATAAAGATATTTAAAATTAAAACATTTTAAATTTAATATTTTTATTAAATTTTGAGTTTAAAATTGTAGATTAATTTAATGTTATAATTTATTTATGAAGAAGATACGTGGCGCAATATCTAAAATCGAAGATAAGATGGCAATCATTAAATCTAACGGTCAAGAGCTTTTGATTCCGACTGATTTTATTGAATTGGAGGTTGGTGAAAGTATTGTTATTACTTTGACGAGCGAAAAAGAGGATAGTAAAAACGCTCAAGAAGTAGCCGAGGCCTTACTTAAAAAAGCCCTTTTGGAGGAATAGTGAAGAGGCCTCAAAAACTTTTGATTGGATTCATCCTGGTTTTTGTTTTTTTTATCACTCTTTATTTTGTGATCGTTTTTTCTATTTGGTTCGGCTATGAAAATAAAATTTATCCAGGAGTTTCGGTCGCCGGAGTTTCTTTGTCGGGGCTAACAAAAGAAGAGGCCGAAAGAAAGATTTTATCCGAAATTGATGACTTTTATAAAAAAAATAGCTACATTGTTATCTCTGGTCAAAAGGTTAGTACCAAAGATTTGGGTTTAAGGTTTAATACAAGGGAAACTGTTGAAATTGCCAAAAACAGCGTCACCAATCCGTTTGAAATTGGAAAAAAAGTGAATCTGCCGCTTCAGTTTGATTTTAGTCAAAAGTTTTTCCTCCGGTTTTTAAAAGAAAAAGAAGAGGAGATTAGAAGGCCAGTGAAAAATCCGGCTATAAAAATAAAAGATAGTGACGTTAAAATCGAAAAAGAAGATTTAGGGCAGAGATTAATTTACGGCGAGGCAACACTTCTTCTAATAGAGGGTGTTGGTAACTTGAAAAATGAATTTGATTTACCAATAACATATTTACCTCCTAATTATCGATCAGAAGAGGCCACGGATTCAGTTTTAAAAATCAAAAAACAACTCACGGGTGGTTTTGAAATATTGTACGATGGTCAAAAAATAAAAGTTAATGACGGTGATTTTAGCGGATGGATAAGGTTTCGAAAAAATCAGAAGCCCTTCGCCTTAAAACAATTCGAACTTATCTTCCCTTCGATTGAGCCGGAAGAATATTTTTCTAAAGATGAGATAGAGAAATATCTTATTAATATTTCGAAAAGAATTAACAGAGAGCCGATTAATGCCACACTAACGATTAAGGACGGCAAAGCGATTGTTTTCTCTCTATCAAGAGACGGCAGGAAACTGAAAATAGAAGAGAGTACAGAAAACATTTTATTGGCGCTCAAAAAAAAGAGTGATTCTGCCGAGATTTCGGTTCAAAAAATTAAAGCCGAAATTAGTAGTGAAACCTTAGATGATTTAGGTATTAAAGAGTTGATAGCCACTGGTTACTCAAACTTTGCTGGTTCACCCGCGAACCGACGCCATAACATTGTCGTGGGTGCCTCTAAATTTAATGGCCTTTTGATTAAACCGGGCGAAACATTTTCTTTTACGAAAAACCTTGGTGAAGTGGACGCAGCTAATGGGTACTTACCAGAGCTTGTTATTAAGGAAAATACGACTACTCCGGAATATGGTGGGGGACTTTGCCAGGTCTCTTCGACGGCGTTTAGAGCGGCTCTTAATTCGGGTTTACCAATAATTGCTCGTAAAGCTCATTCTTATCCCGTAAGCTATTATCGTCCCTTTGGTACAGACGCCACGATTTATGTTCCAAGTCCAGATTTAAAGTTTGTAAACGATACTAAATCATATATTTTAATTCAAACAAGAATAGCCGGAAATTATTTATATTTTGATTTTTACGGCACCAAAAAAGAGGTTATCATAAGATTTGCCGGCAATAAAAAAGCTACAGAGGCTGTTTTCCCGGTAGAGATCGCATCTCCATATTTATATGACTTTGGCAGTCGTGGGCCAGGATCTTTTAAGGCAATATTTTATCGCTTTATTTATGATAAAAAAAATAATCTAATTGAAAACGAATATTTTTACTCAAACTATGATTCGCCCGACAAGTATCCCCATTAACGTTGCCGTGATTATTGAACCTTTGTTATTATTTTGATATAATCTTTTGGCGTTTGAGATTTTTTGATTTCAAATCGTAAGTTACAAATTGAATATATTCCCGGGTAGCTCAGCGGCAGAGCAGTTGGCTGTGAATACACTTAAGCTTATGTTAAAATATAAAGATGAGCGAAAGAAGAGTATACGCCGACCGTAGTAAATATTTGATCAATGCAGTCGCAAAAAGAAGAAGAAAAATTAGAGAGATGGCGATAGCATACAAAGGCGGTAGGTGCAGCATCTGTGGTTATCAGAGGTGCATTGAGGCACTAGATTTTCATCACGAGGGTATTAAAGATTTTGGGATTTCGGCTAACGGAATCACTAGATCTTGGGAGAAGACTCGTGCGGAAATAGATAAGTGCGTTCTTCTATGCGCCAACCGTCACAGGGAGATACATTCCAAATCGCAGCCTCAGAAGGAAACTTTTGAGTGAAATTGGGTGAATTCAGGGAAGTCCCAATGGGATAATCCTGAGCCAAGTCCGTCTCAGCGGAAAGGTGCAGAGACTAGATGATTACATCCTAGAGCGCCCAACACCTAAGTGATTATTTTCATAAGGTGAAGAGATAGTCCACGCCCATTAGTAATAGTGGGGTAAAGTGTAACCAATTGGTCGTCGGTTCGAATCCGACCCCGGGAGCCAA
>DLNA01000010.1 GCA_002476865.1 Patescibacteria group bacterium UBA7522
TCTTTGAGCACTAAATCAGACAAAAAACTAAACTCCTTATTTTTTGGATTTAAAAGTAATAACTAGGTCTACCTATGAATCTTTTCGACTCTTTTTAAGATCTCTTTAGCAATCTTTTCTTGAGGATAAATCTCCTGACACCCCGAGGCCATATCTTTAATGATAACCGTATCCGAAAACGCCTCTTTTTGACCGATAATCAGTGTATAAGGAACATTTAACTTATTGGCCATTTTCAGCTGGTCGCTCATAGATCCTTTATCTAGTGACCCCTCAGCGCCAACTCCCATATTTTGAAGCTCGTATATTAGCTTAAAACACTTCTTTTTTGCTTCTTTACCAAGCTGAATAACAAAAACATCAACCCTGTTTTTTACCTCCGGCACAATATTTTCTCTTTGAAGAGCAGCCACAATTCGATCAGCGCCCAAACCAAAACCAATCCCCGGTGTTTTCCTACCACCAATAATCTCCGAGAGACCATCGTAGCGTCCGCCGCCGCCAAGGGCGCTCTGGCTTCCGTCTAGTTCACTCCAGATCTCAAAAACAGTTTGGACATAATAATCTAGACCCCTCACCAAGCGAGGATTAATTTCGTAAAGAATATCAAGTTCATCTAAATACTCCAAAATCGTTCTGAAGTGTTCGTGGCAAGAACTACAAAGTGAGTTAATCATCTGAGGAGATTCATTTGTTATGCTCTGACAAGAATCATTTTTACAATCCAGGACTCTAAGCGGATTTGTTTTTAATCTGCGCTTACAATCCACACAAAGTTTTTTTTCGTTTTCTTTTAGAAAGTTGACCAGTGATTTTTTAAATTTTGGCCGGCACAAATGACAACCGATTGAATTTATCTGAAGCGAGGTATTCGAAAGACCGCTTTGTTTTATAATCCTCAAGGCAAGAGCTATAACCGTGACGTCCAAAAGTGGCGACTTTTCGCCAAGCGCCTCAACTCCAAATTGCCAGTGCTCTCGATATCGACCCGCCTGAGGCCTGTCGTATCTAAACATTGGTAACTGATAGTAGAGTTTTACCGGCTGGGGCTTAGAGGTCATGCCGTTTTCAAGATACGCCCTTACGATAGAGGCCGTACCCTCTGGTCTTAAGGCAAGATTTTCTCCCGATTTGCTCTTAAAAGTGTACATCTCTTTTTCAACAATGTCGGTCGCCTTACCAACTGTTTTTTCGAATAATTGAGTTGATTCTACGGTTGGAGTATATATTTTTTGAAAGCCGGACTGTTCGCAAGCGGTTTCAAAAATATTTCTCAAAAAACTAAAATATCTCTGCTCCTCTGGCAGGATATCTCTCATGCCTCTAACACTTTGAATAATTTTTTTACTCACAAGCCCAATTCAATTCAATAAATCTTTAAACCCTTGCTTACTAAAATAATTTTAACCCTAAATAAACTAAAATCAAGAGGAAAATTGAGTCCCAAGAGCCCCTCCTATTCACTTCTTTTAACAGAATCAACTCCCTCGATTTTTAAGATACCATGAATAATGTCCGAGAAGGTTGTAAAATCGATTAATTTAATCTTAATTAAAACTTCTGTTTTTTCAGATTCAACGACTTTTTTATTCTCTATTTTCTCAATATTAACATTTTTTTCAGAGATTAATCCCGAAATATCTCTTATTAGCCCAACCCTGTTATCAGCAATTATCCTTATCGAAACCAAATCACCGTCTTTTCTCCAGGGGTCATAATCTACCAGGCGCTTCTTTTCGAGGTTTTTAATGTTTGGGCATCCCACCTTGTGCACCGTTAATCCTCTGCCACGAGTAATATAGGAGATGGTTTCATCTCCTCTGTTCGGCTGACAACAGGGCGCAAGATTAATCTTTAGGCCCCGAACATCATATTTATCGATTTTTTGCGATCTAGTTAAGCTCTGGGTAGATTTTTTAAAATCCAATGGACGAATCGTTCTGCCAACCAGTATTTTTGCGGCCTGTCTTTTTGTGGTCAAGCCCTCGCCAACCGATGCATAAAGATCATTAACCGTCTTAAAAGATGTCTCCGAGATAGATGATTTTATCTCCTTTTCAGAAAAATCATCTATATTATATCCCAATAAACCAAGCTCCTCGAAGACAATCTCCTTTCCTTCTAGCACGTTCTTATCGAAATCAAATTTCCTAAAATAGCCCCTGATGTGTTGCCTGGCCTTAGATGTTTTTACAAAATCAAGCCACCCTCTTTTAGGAGTGCCCCCTTTTGAGGTGATAATCTCCACAACATCCCTGGTCCTAAGCCGAGTATCGAGCGAGGCAATTTTACCGTTAATCTTTGACCCAACACAACTATCACCTATCTTGCTATGAACCTCGTAAGCAAAATCAATCGGTGTTGAGTCAACAGGAAGATCAAAAATGTCGCCGTTGGGCGAAAAAACATAGATTCGTTCGTCAAGGAACTCCATTTTTAGCCCCTCTAAAAAATCACCAGCGTCACCAATCGAGGTCTGCCACTCCTTAATCCTCTTTAAAAATTCTGTTTGGTTACTTTTGGCAAAAGTACCCTTCTCGAGATCTTTGTCTGATTTACCGGAACTTTTTTCCAGGGTGTAATGAAGATGAGAAGCAACTCCGTATTCGGCCTCTTCGTGCATTTCGTGAGTACGAATCTGAATCTCGCAAATCTTTCCCTCTGGACCGAATATTGTAGTATGTATCGAACGATATCCATTTGGCTTTGGGGCTGCAATATAATCACGAACATAGTTAGGTATGGGCCTGTATTTTCCGTGTATCAAGCCCATTATTTTATAACAATCGCTTTCACTTTCCGTAATAATCCTTAGTGCAACTAGGTCATATACCTTATCAAAATCCCAATCTATTTCGGGCCGAGTAATTTTCTTGTACAAGCTATAAATATGTTTCGCGCGCCCCTCAACCTTGGCCGATATGTTTGCGCTTTTCAGCTCATCCTCTATCTCCCTTTTAACCTTCAGCGTGTAACGATCGGCTTCTTTATATCTTCTGTTTGCCTCTTTTTTTAAAAATTTATACTCCTTTGGAAAAGCAATCGGAAAAGCCAAGTCCTCTAATCGGCCCTTTATTTCACCCATTCCTAGCCGCAATGCAAGCGGAGCGAAAATATTTAGCGTCTCTAGGGAGATTCTTTTTTGATCTTTAGGTGAAAGCGATTTTATCGTCTCCATGTTGTGAAGACGATCGGCGAGCTTTATAACAACCACCCGAACATCCTCGGCCATTGAAAGAAATAACTGCCTTAGGTTTTCATTTTTTGCCTGATTTTTTGCTTCTTCGGCCTCTTCTGGCTTTGAATATGTCGAGAAATCAATCTGCTTAAGAGCCGTTACTCCCGCTACAAGATTTGCAACATCTAGGCCAAATTTATCTTTAATCTCCTCTATTTTAATATCTGTATCCTCAACGACATCATGTAAAAAAGCAGCCGCTACCATCTCTGCACTCATACCAAGATCAAGTAGTATTTTGCCGACTGCTAAAGGATGAGTAATATAATCATCCCCACTCCTTCTTTTTTGACCTCTGTGAGCCACTTTAGCGAACCTAAAGGCACGACTAACTAACTCTTTATCAAAATCAGACGGAATGTCTACGCCTTCATAAAAATCCTTAAACATAGAGTTATTATACAATCTTGAATCTTAATTTTCGAGCTCGTAATCAAAAAGGTAATAAGCCAAACAAAAAAAATAACGAATAATAAATAAAGCTAAAATTAAAAAATGATAAATGATAAATTAAAACTGAAAACTAGCAACTAATAATCTTTGTAATCAATCTCTCTTATCTAACTTTTCTGCCAATATTCTTAAAGAAGTCACCAACGTTGCTGACCCAACCGAAGGTCTCTTCTAGAGAACGAACGATAAGCTGCCAGATAGATTTGTTCTTTTCGGGGGTAACAAAGTTATAGTCATTAGAATGGGTGGTATTATCTCTTCTGTCTTTTGAGATCATTCTAAAGTGATAAGTAGTAGCCGGATTAAGACCCTTTATAATAACGGTGTGAGAGGTAGAGAGAGTTGTGTCTTCGATTGATGATTTAGAATAAGAACCGCTAATTAAGCCCTCGTCATATTCAACTTTGGTAGTGGCTGGCTTATTGGTGTTCCAAGAGATAATTACTTGGGCTGTTTCGTCTGATTCGCCAATTGGCATAAGGTCAATCTTAACATTTTCGATCTTTGGCCCTTCTTTATCCATTGGAGTACGGACGATTTTGTCA
>DLNA01000034.1 GCA_002476865.1 Patescibacteria group bacterium UBA7522
GCATCAGTCGTTAAATTCCACCATTCTTTCATTTCTTTCACCTCCTTTCGTATAAACGTTGAGGTCTATCACGGAGGCATATAACCCTCCGCCCCGGAAAGAATCCCCTGCTATTATCTTAGCAATTAGAGATGGCTTTGCAAGTAAAAAATTATTTTTCCTCTGGTGTGTAGAGCATCAGGCCCATTTTGATTTGAACGGCATCCCTAAACTTTCTTGGATCAAGTCCGGTGATTTTTTTGATGTTTTCTAGCCGATAAATAAGAGTGTTCCGATGGAGATGTAGATTCTTTGAGGCGATCGTAAGATTCATATCTGCCTTTAAAAATTCATTAACGGTTTTTAGATTATCCTTTTTTGTTAAAATTTCTCCAAGGATTTGGTTTGCGAGTTCGCATTTTCTTTCTTGGCTCACTTTTTCTGAAAGGGTAATAAACATCCCAATATCGGTAATGTGATAAATCTTATCTTCTCCCCAAATTTTTATTCCTATCTCTAGTGCTGACTTTGCGTCAGCAAAGGACTTTCTTAGTCCCTCAATACCAGGATAGTATTGGCCTATCCCTATCGTAACCCCGGGTCCTGTGATTTTCTCTACTAATTCTTTAATATACCCTGCCTTTTTCTTAAAATATTCAATTGAGTTTAGAGTGTTAACGGTGCCGCCGGCCGATTTTAGGAGAACAAATAAGTCGTCTTCTAGGTGAGTTATGATATTCTGTTCGTTTTTTTGAAATCCACTGCTAATAACCTTTTTAATTTTGTTGCATTCAGAGTTTAACTTTTTTAGGCAATCAAGATTATCCTTTTGATTTACATTTTTTTTGATTTTATTCTTAAAGCCAGGCGCTTTAATAAGATAAATCGCTTGCGGAGATCTTAAGTTAACGCCAACAATGTCGCCTCTATCAATTGCCTGTTCTATGTTTTTTATCTCTGTTTTTGTTAGAAGATTTTTTATAAAACTGCCTTTTGGATCAGAAAACTTTAAAATCTGCTCGTTCAAAAAATGTTTATATTTTATCTCGTCATACAATCCCTCGAGAAGTTTCTTATTGACGCCACTTTTTTTGTTATCAAGATAGCCAATGACTAGTTCAACTTTATTTTTTATTTGCAAGGGCACCCAAATAACATCGTCCTTTTTTACGGTTTTTGTATATTGAGCTGCGTCTTTTGCGTCTTGATAAAATTTTTTATTCTCTCCGTAACTTATCCCCATGCCCCCGGTAACGGCTACCAAGTTGGGAACCTTTTCGAAGATCGTTTTGATTAGTTGTTTTTTTATATTTTTATCCATAGTAACCATTCAAAATTAATGCCATGTATAGTCGAAAAGCATCATCAAAAATTCTAGGGTTTAGGCCTGTTAGGGACTCGATTCTTTCAAGTCGATATATCAAGGTATTACGATGAATTTTAGAATCTTTTGCAGTTACTGTTAGTGACATGTCGTTTTCAAAATATTTTTTTAGGGTTTTTATTAAAATCTTTTTACTTATAATTTTTGAAATTACCTCTCTAGAGAAATTAATATTTTCTTTGTTAGCTCCACTAAAAAGTGGTGCGATCACCCCAAAAGAGTCGTAATGATAAACCTTATTTTCGCCCCAAATATGTTCCCCAAATTTAAGAGCGGTTTTTGACTCCTGAAAACTCTCTTTTAACCCCTTTACACCGGGCCAATAATTACCAATACCAATCGTTAAGTCGGTCCCTAGCTCCGTTTTAAGATCATAATGAAGCGTGGACGCCGTTTTCTTAAATTCTACTTGATACTCTTTAGGGCTTTCTCCCATATCTTTAAGTATTAGAAAATTGTTGCTTCCCATATAAAAAACTTGGTTTTCTGCGTGTTGTGTGTAAAAAGTCGAGAGAACTGTTTCGATGCTTCTTTTTGTTCTTGCTATAATCTCTTCTCTTTCGCCCTCGATGCTTTCAAAGTCGTATAGTTTTAAATAATTTCCATCATGTATCTCTAATAAAATGGCAACTCTATTTTTTTTGATATTAATATTAAATGACTTCAAGACCTTTATTAAGTCGCTTTCTTTTATGCTGCCGGTATTAAAAAAATCGTAGGATATCTGATCTATCCTTCGTTCATCGCTGGTAAGTATCTTGGTGTTTTTATTCTGCTCTATTATAAGCTCTGCAATCGACTTAATAATTTTTTTGTTCTCGCCCAGTGAATCGATTTTTTCATCAAAGAATAGATAACCATAAAGACGTTTTTTAACTCGGAGCTCGATTGCTTTGGGGCTTTTGGTGGGCAGTAGGTCGTGCTTAATGTTAAAATTATCCGTACTTGAGATCACTTTTCCGTAGGAGTCAATAATAGCAACCTTGTAGCTAGAGAGCTTATTAATCTCCTTGAGTATTTTGTTTGCTAGAATTTGATTCATTTGTAACTCCCGCCAAATAACCCCCTACCGCTTGTAACTTTAACCAAATTTTAGCATAACTATAAAAAAAATCCAGAGATTGGGCTGGAATTATTTTAATAATTTTATTGCCCCACTATTCGAAGTATCGACGTAGCATGATCTGTTATTTGTATCTTTAGCATAAAATGGTGGGCGATAGAGGACTCGAACCTCCATGATTTTTCAATCACTAGCTTCTGAAGCCAGCGCGTCTACCAATTCCGCCAATCGCCCCCGGAAAATTACGAAGATTAAAATATTTAAGTTTTTGATTTAAGCTTTTGTAAAAAAATCTTTGATTTGTTATGGTGGGTGATACTGGACTCGAACCAGTGACCTCTGCAATGTCAATGCAACGCTCTAACCAGCTGAGCTAATCACCCGAACCTAGGTTATTCTAGCTTAATTTATTGCTTTTTTCAATAAATCAACACTGTTTTTTTATTATTATTAATCAAAATTGTGTTATAATTTTACGAAAAGATGAGTAAAAATAAAGAATCTGAGATTCAAAAGAAAAGACACTCGCTTTCTCACGTGATGGCAGCGGCTGTTTTAGATGTTTTCGATGGGGCTAGATTAGCTATTGGCCCAGCGATTGAAAATGGATTTTATTATGATTTTGATTTGCCGAGAACACTTATCCCGGAAGATCTTCTTAAAATTGAGGCAAAAATGAAAGAAATTATCTCTTCAGAAATTTCTTTTATAAAAAGAGAGGAAGATGCAAAAAGGGCTCTTAAAAAAGAGAAAGCATCGGGGGATATATATAAAGCAGAGCTGATTACCGACTTGATGTCCGAAGGCACTAAGAAGGTTACTTATTATAAGTCCGGTGATTTTGAAGATCTTTGTGTTGGCCCTCACGTTAATTCAACCAAGGATCTTCGTGGAGTGGCCTTTAAATTAACAAAAATCGCCGGCGCTTATTGGCGCGGTAACGAAAAAAACAAGATGTTACAAAGGATTTATGCGGTTGCCTTTGAAAATCAAAAAAAGCTTGATGATTATTTAAAGAAGATTGAAGAAGCCGAAAAAAGAGACCACCGTAAGTTAGGTCAAGAGCTTGATCTTTTCTCTTTTAACGATGCGGCGGTTGGTTTTGTCTTTTGGCATCCTGGGGGAATGATTTTAAAAAACGAGCTTGTTAGCTATTGGCGAAAAGAACACCTTAGGGTTGGCTATAAAGAGGTGGAGACGCCTATTATATTAAACGAATCACTTTGGCATAAGTCCGGTCACTGGGATAATTACAAAGATAATATGTATTTTACCAAGATAGATAATCAGCAGTCGGCGATTAAGCCCATGAATTGTCCCGGTGGGATTTTGATTTATAAATCCAGGATGCGTTCTTATCGAGATTTGCCATTAAGAGTTGCTGAGCTTGGCTTGGTTCACAGGCACGAACTTTCGGGCGTGCTTCATGGTCTTTTTAGAGTAAGATCATTTGTTCAAGATGACGCTCATATTTATTGCACCGAAGATCAGGTTGAAAAAGAACTTGCTAGTACGATTAAGCTGATTGAAAAGATTTATAAAAAATTTGGTTTTAAGGACTACCATATTGAACTTTCAACTCGTCCTCAAAAATCTATTGGAACAGATCAGATGTGGAATAAGGCCGAAAAAACCATGAAAAAGGTTTCAAGGGATTTAAATCTGAAAATCAAAATAAATGAAGGTGACGGCGCGTTTTATGGTCCAAAATTCGATTTTCACATTAATGATTCAATCGGTCGAACTTGGCAATGCGGAACTATTCAGCTTGATTTTTCGATGCCAGAAAGATTTGAGCTTGAATACGTGGGTAAAGATGGTAAAAAGAAGCGTCCGGTTATGATTCACAGGACGGTATTGGGGTCACTGGAGAGATTTATCGGTATTTTAATTGAGCATTACGCGGGCGCTTTTCCCTTATGGCTAGCACCGGTTCAGCTAAGCATTATCTCTGTTGGTGCTTCTTCTAAAAAATATGCCAAAGATGTTTACAAAGAACTTTTGTCTGAAGGTTATCGGGTTGAGTTGAGGGATGAAAACGAAACGGTTGGTAAAAAAATTCGCGAAGCGGAATTACAAAAGATTCCTTATATGATTGTTGTCGGAGAAAAAGAGGCAAAGTCAGAATCAGTCGCCGTTAGAACTCTTCATGACAAAAAGATTAAAAACTTAAAGAAGTCAGTTTTTATGAAAGAGATAAAAAAAGAGCTAGAAAATCAAATTGAATAAAAATCCTCTAAAATTTCACAAAGATTTAAAAGGAAAGATTGTCGTTAACTCAAAAAAAAGGATAACAAAAGACAATCTTTCTTTGGCCTATACCCCTGGAGTTGGAAGGGTAAGCAAAGAAATATCAAAAAATAAAGAGCTTGTTAATGTCTATTCTGGCAAGCAGAACTTTGTTGCAATCGTAACAGACGGTACGGCTGTTTTGGGTCTTGGCGACATCGGTCCGGAAGCGGCAATGCCGGTGATGGAGGGTAAGGCCGCAATTTTCGCTGACTTCGCTGGTGTTAATGCCGTTCCTATTTGTCTTTCTACCAAGGATCCCAAAAAGATTATTGAGACCATAAAAAATATTGCCCCTTCTTTTGGGGGGATAAACTTGGAAGATATTGCTGCTCCTGCTTGTTTTGAGGTGCTTGCTGCGCTTGAAAAAGAGCTGGATATTCCTGTTTTTCATGATGACCAAGACGGAACGGCGATTGTTGTTCTGGCCGGATTGATTAATGCTTTTAAGATAACCGGTAAAAACAAGGAGTCAAAGATAGTGATCTCTGGTGCTGGGGCGGCAGGGATAGCGATTGCTCGCTTATTAGAAGAATATGGTTTTAAAAATTATTGCCTTTGTGATTCTCGCGGAACTATTAGTAAGTGTCGTCAAGATTTGACGCCGGAAAAAGAAATTGTTCTTGCGAAAAGCAAGGCGTCTTGCCCATGCGCTGATTGTAGTGAGGCCTTGTTGGGAGCCGATGTTTTGATTGGCGTCTCTAAGCCGGACCAGTTTACGGCGGATGATATCCGAAAGATGAATCAAAATCCAATTGTATTTGCTTTGGCCAATCCGACTCCAGAGATTATGCCCAAAGAGGCAAAAAGGGGTGGTGCGAAGGTGATTGCGACTGGCAGGAGCGACTTTCCTAATCAAATAAATAACGCACTTGTTTTCCCCGGCTTATTTAGAGGACTTTTGGATAGTAGTGTTAAAAAAGTTACACCTAAAATAAAGATTAATGTGGCCGAAGCAATTGCAGGGATGGTTAAAAACCCAACAACAGAAAAATTTATACCGTCAATTTTTGACAAAAATCTTGCCTCGATTGTTTCTGGTGCCGTAAAAAATGCGAGCAAATAACTTGAAGTACTACATTTTTATTGTTGGCTGTGCAATGAACTATTCAGATTCAGAAAGGATCGCAGCTGTTTTTGATTCCTTTGGTTTTACTAGATCAAAATCAGAAGAAGATGCAAATATTTTAATAGCTGTTTCATGTTCAGTGCGTCAAACGGCAGTCGATCGAATTTATGGTAAAAGTAGGGATTGGAAAAAAAGAAAGAAAAAAGATCCTGGTTTTTTAACAATTCTTTCTGGCTGTGTTTTGCCAGAAGACAAGAAAAAACTAAAGGAATCATTTGATTTAATATTTGAGATAAATAATATAGAGGAGCTAAAAAAGTTTTTAGTTTCAAGTGTTAAAAAAATCAACTCAAAAAATAAAAACAATCTTATTAAAAACGAATCGGACTATTCTAAAATCTTAAATTGCGACAAAGATTATCTTTCGATTATTCCAAGCTATGAGTCGAGCTTTAGGGCTTATGTCCCGATAATGACGGGTTGCAATAATTTCTGTTCTTATTGTGCAGTACCATATGTTAGAGGCAGAGAAAAGTCACGACCTTCGGCAGAAATAATAAAAGAGATTAAAAATTTAGTAAAAAGAGGTTTTAAAGAGATTATCTTGCTTGGACAAAATGTGAATAGCTATCAGGTGGCGAGTAATGAAAAATTTCTTAAGGTCGGGGGTCATCGAAATAGAGAATCGTTTTTAAAGTTAATAAAAAAAATTGATCAAATAGGGGGTGACTACAGAGTTTATTTTTATTCAAACCATCCCAAGGATATGTCCTTAGATCTAATTTCGGCAATGTCGAATCTAAAACATTTTCCGCCCTATATTCATCTGCCTTTGCAGTCGGGTAGTGATCGAATTTTAAAATCGATGAATCGTCACTATACTCAAAAAGAATACCTGGGTCTTGTTTCTCGGATAAAAAAAGATATTCCAAATGTTGGTATTACTACAGATGTAATTGTCGGCTATCCGGGCGAAACAGTCGAGGACTTTAATCAAACAAAAAAAGTTTTCGAAAGAGTTGGTTTTGAGATGGCCTTCATCTCCACCTACAG